>RGYX01000016.1 GCA_010031845.1 Verrucomicrobiota bacterium | reverse complement strand
TCGGGCAAGGTTGCGGCCGGTGAGTCCGCAGAGGGAAAAGTCCGGTCCTTTTTGTCCAGGTTGCCCGCTGTCCGGGCCATCCTAAAGACAGATGTCGAGGCGGTCTTGGCCGGGGATCCGGCAGCCCGAAACGTGGAGGAAATTCTCCTAGCCTATCCAGGGATCGAAGCCATTGCCGTCCAGCGGATGGCTCATGAAATGCATCTCCTGGGGGTGCCTTTATTTCCCCGGATGATGACCGAGTGGGCTCATAGCCGGACGGGTATCGACATCCATCCCGGGGCCATCCTTGGTCCTTCCTTTTTCATCGATCATGGAACGGGAGTCGTCATCGGCGAAACCACCCAGATTGGAAAAGAGGTGAGAATCTATCATGGGGTGACCTTGGGAGCCCGTTCGGTCACAGGCGCGGAGACCCTGCGTGGCAGAAAGAGGCATCCCACGATTGAGGATCGGGTGACGATTTATCCCGGCGCGACCATTTTGGGTGGGGAAACCGTGGTGGGGGAGGGGAGCACAATCGGGGGTGGGGTCTTTCTGACGAAAAGCGTGCCTGCGCACCATCTGGTTTTCGCCGAACACGCCGCCCTCAAAATCGTCCCCAAATCCCAACGGCCGCAAGGCAGTGAATACTCCATCTGAATAACTCCCCTTTTTCTATTTGTCGTCCCCTGCCGTTCCCCGCGAAATTCTTCTCATGAAACCCCATCCTTCCGTTGCGGAACTGGAAAAAATGCCCTCCCAGCTGGAGCAGGAAATGCAGGCTTTTTTTCACCGACAAAAGGAGCGGTATGATTACGGGGAGCTGTTTGAGGCGGTATTTTTCGACATGTGTGAGTATGTCGGTCGCAAGGGGAAACGGATCCGACCCCTTCTGTTTCTTTTGACTTATCGCGCGCTTGGAGGGCGCAAAAGTCTGCAGGATAAATCACTGCTTCAGGCTGCGATTTCCCTGGAACTGCTCCACGCTTTTGTTTTGGTTCACGACGATCTGATTGATCGATCGGAGAAGCGCCGTGGCCTCCCCACTTTTCACAAGCTGGTGGAGCAGCGCCAAGGCCGCTTGAGCGATGCGGAAAGGACAGGGCAGGGCGTGGCATTGGTGGTGGGGGATCTGCTTTTCGCCTTGGCCATGGAGACCCTGCAGCAGGGTTCGCTCGGGGAGCGGGAGGAGTCGCAGGCCCTCAGGAAGTTTCTCTCCTACGTGACGGATACCGGCGTGGGGGAAATTTTCGATATTTTGCTCGGGTCGCGTGATATCAGCCGTGTTTCCCGGGAAGATATTGAACGCACCTATTTCCTGAAAACCACCCGATATACCTTCGAGGCCCCCTGTGTCTTGGCAGCGATTTTGGCGGGCGCTTCAGGCGAAAAGGCGGAGGATCTGGCCTCGGTGATGGAGCCCCTTGGGTTGGCTTTCCAAATCCAGAATGATCTTCTGGAATTTTCCCACCTGGATGGGCGTGACCAGCTTCTGCCCACGGATCTTCTCGAGGGAAAGAAGACCCTGCTGGTGCGGGAGGCCTACGAGCGTTTGGGCGAGACGGACCGGTCCTTTCTGCAGATGTGCCTCCATGCTCCGTCCCGCAATGAGGCTTCGATCTCCAAAGTGCAGGATCTTTTGCGCAAGTCCGGAGCCTTGGCGGCGATGCAGGAGCGGTGCGCCTCGCTCTTCCAAGAGGCCACGGACCGATTGTTGCGCTCCCACTTGGAGCCCCAGGAGCAGGAGGCGGTCTCCCAAGCCATCCAATGGGTGCGCCAGTCGGTTCGGGTGAACGTGTAGCCCTTTGGTTCACTCCAGCCCGCTCCCTTTGGATTTCTCTTTTTCCGCGGCCCGGGCGGTGACCCGGGAGCACGCCAAGACCTTCTACTTTGCCTCGCATGTCCTACCGGAGGATGTGCGGAAGGATAGCTATGCGGTCTATGCCTGTTGTCGTTCGATCGATGATGTGGTGGATCGGGCCGTTGCCCGGGGAGAAAAAGTGAGCCCGCAGGTGGCGGCAAAAATTCTGGAGAGGGCGTTTGGCGCCGGTGGGGATGAGGTGGGGGAAGAGTGGATGCCTGCTTTTCGGGATACGGTCCATCGCAAGAGGCTGCAGCGGCCTTGGTTCGAGGATCTGACCCTCGGCGTGGCCGGGGACGTGGGGCCAGTGGAGCTGCAGAGCTGGGAGGAATTGGATCTTTATTGTTACCGGGTGGCGGGAACGGTCGGATTGATGATGATGCGGGTTTTTGGTCTGGAGAATGAGGCGGCGGAACCGCGAGCCGTGGATTTGGGAAGAGGGATGCAACTGACCAACATTTTGCGGGATGTGGCCGAAGATGCGCGGGCGGGAAGGATTTATCTACCCGCCGACGAGCGGTTGAAATTCGGTATTCGGAAGGAGGAGTTGCTGGCGGGAAGGCGCTCCGGCCATTGGCAGGAGTTTATGGAATTCCAGGTGGACCGGGCTCGAAAGCAGTATGCCCTGTCCGAGCCCGGAATCCGACAACTGCCCCCGGGGGGACCGCAGTTGGCCACCTGGCTGATGAGGGAGCTCTATGCCGGGATCCTAGATCCGATCGAGTCTTCCGGGTACGATGTGTTTTCCCGCCGGCACTCCCTGTCCTTGGGGAGCAAGCTTTGGCGTGGGTTGGGGATTTGGTGGAACGTCCGGGCCGGCCGGGCTTAGGCCCGGCCTGAGGGGTTAAATACCGTGGGCGATGCGTGCGGCAATAAAGAGCCCGGTCATAATTCCCAGCGTGATCGCGGGGCGCGGGTCGGCTTTCCGTGCGGGTGAGGCATAGACCGGAGTGATCCAAGCCAGCAAGGAGCTGAAAATGAACCAAGAAAAATAGTTTTGCGGGGGAACGAGGTTATCCGCCCAGTGCCAGTAGCCTCGAATGCCATAGGCAAATGGCTCCATCAGAAAATCGAAGAGCAAAGCGACCACTCCGGTGGCAATGGCGACCGGGGCTCGGGAAGAGTTGAGCCAGTACTGGCTGAGGCTGAGGTTGGCCCCAGCCACCACGGCGAACCAGGCCATGGGAATCGCGAAAGGAAGAATTCCAGCTATCCGGGGCCCGAAAGCACCGGTGTAGTGATAGGTGCCGAAGGGAATGCCGGTCAGCGTGCCAAAAGTCTCCAAAAGCGCAGAGGAGATCAGGATCACCACCGCGGTCCACCGCGCCTGACGAAGACCCAATCGATCCACGGCGGAAAAATACACATGGCTGGCAGCCAGAATCATGGAGACAAAATCCCCATAGCGGAGGCAGAGAGAGATAAACGTATTGAGCGCCCGGGGAAGGGGAAGGGATTCCGCCCAGTCAGGAGTCAGGCGGAACGTGACCGCGAGTAGTCCCACTCCCGCCCAGATGAGAAAAAACCGCCAGAGGGCCTCGCGGACTCGATTGGGTATCATTCCTAGAGGTAAGAGCAGGGGCTGTCTTCCGACAAGCTTGAGCGGGCGTTGACTCGGGCTCCTTGGGGAACGAAAAAAGGGCATGTTCGGCATTCCCACGATTGGATGGTTTTGTGCCGGTTTGACCGGGTTGGGCCTGACGATGGGTTTTGCCCCCTTTAGCCAACCCTTGGCCGGGTGGTTGGCTTTGATTCCCCTGGCCTACTACGGCCAAAGACAAAAACCTGATTTGCGTGGAAGTTTCATCCTCGGTTGGTTTGCCGGGGCGACTCACTTTTTGACGACTTTTAGTTGGCTGACCACGGTGACGGTCGCGGGATGGGTGGCCCTCTGTTTTTATCTGGCGATCTATCCGGCTCTTTGGTTCGTCGTCTGGGTTCGTATGGAAGGGGGGAAGTCGGGCCCCATGACCAGTTTCGGAAATATCTTCCATGCGGTGGTCGGTGCCTCGGCCTGGGTGGTGACGGAGTGGTTGCGGGGGACGGTCTTTAGCGGGTTCGGCTGGAATACGACGGGGGTTTCCCAGGGAAAACTGGTGGTCTTGACCCAGATCGCCGATTTGGGCGGAGCTTTGTTGGTCTCTTGGGTGGTGGTCATGGGGTCTTTGACCCTGACTCTCACCGCCCGTCGCTTTGAGATGGAAATTCGGGGAGCCCAAAAATGGAGGCCGCGCTGGGACTTTACCGCCGGGGTTTTTGTGTTGGGGGTAACCATGGTCTATGGGGCCCGGGCGGTTCTTCATCCACCCGCACCTCCTTTCCGTTCCTTGACCTACGCGGCCATTCAACCCGCGGTTCCCCAGGATCCTTGGAAATCGGCCAAAATGACCCGGGTGGCCGAGGAGTTGACCCATTGGTCGGAGATTGCCCTGGCCGGAGAGAATCCGGTGGATCTGCTGGTCTGGCCGGAAAGTCTTGCCGGCACGGGTTGGAGGGAAGAGCCGGAATTTCAGAGAGCCATCCAAAATGCAAGGCGCATGGGAGCCAGGTCCCTGCTGACGGGGTCTTTGGATATTCGCGGTTCGGAAACCTTTAATTCGGCTGTTTTGTTTACCGGTCCGGAGGGCCGATCTCCGTTGGTTTACGATAAAAACCATCTCGTGATCATGGGGGAATACGTCCCCTTGGCCGGCGTCTTTCCCTGGTTGCGCAAATTGGTTCCGCCCGGCGGAGACTTAACCGCAGGAAAGAGCGTTGGGATTCTGGAGGTGGATGGAAGCGGGGTGAAAATCGCTCCCTTGATCTGTTTTGAAGATTCCGTGCCGGAGGTCGTGCGGAGGGCGGCACAAAAACTGCCTCATCTATTGGTGAATCTGACAAATGATGCCTGGTTTGGAAATTCGGCGGGGTCTAGGCAGCATTTGGAGAATGCCCGGATGCGGGCGATTGAGGTGAGGTTGCCGCTGCTTCGGGCGACCAATGATGGAGTTACGGCTTTGGTCAGTCCCAAGGGCGTGATTTTAACCGAATTGCGGGGAGAGACAGGTTCGGTTCGGGAACCCGGATTGATTCGGGGGGAGATGGAGCTGACGGAGCCTCGGGCCACGGTTTATACCCGCTGGGGGGATTGGGCGGTCTGGCTTTCCGGTGGTCTGATCTTGGCTGGATTGATTACACGGCGGGATGCCGCTTGAGCGTGAATCGGGGACAGGGCAATCTTCCCTCCTTATGAGTTTGCCGGCCGAAACAGTCGACCTCGCCTCCGTGGATTCCCGCTTGCGGGAATTACGGAGGTTTCTTTGACCCGACCAAACTAGAATCCCAATTAAAGGATCTTGAGGGCCGAATGTCGGCTCCCGATTTCTGGAACGATTCGACCAGGGCGCAGAAGGTTGCGGCCGAGGCCAACGCGATCCGAAAAAAACTGGAGCAGATGGCGGAGTTGGAGGGAAAGATTGGTGACCTGCCGGTGCATCAGGAGTTGGCGGAAGAGGACGGAAGTCCAACCGCCCAGTCGGACTATACCAGGGAAGTTGCCCAGGCCCTGGAGATGCTGGATCAGACCGAGGTTCAATTCATTCTTTCCCAACCCGATGACCGTCGGAACGCGATTCTCAGTTTGAATGCCGGGGCCGGAGGGACGGAGGCCTGTGACTGGGCCAATATTCTTATGCGCATGTACCAAAGGTGGGCGGAGCGCAGGGGCTATAAAGTGGAGGTGCTTGATATTCTTTCCGGGGAGGAGGCGGGAATCAAAAACGCGATGCTTCGGATCATTGGGGAAAATGCCTACGGGTATCTGAAGGCGGAGCGAGGTGTGCATCGTCTGGTGCGGATTTCCCCCTTCAATGCCCAGGGTAAAAGACAGACCTCGTTTGCCTCGGCCGAAATTGTGCCGGAACCGGACGAGGAGCAGGAAATTGAAATTCCGGAGAAGGACATCCGCGTCGATGTGTTCCGTGCCGGAGGACACGGGGGGCAAGGGGTGAACACGACCGACTCCGCCGTGCGCATCACCCACTTTCCCACGGGCTTGGTAGTCACGTGCCAAAATGAGCGCTCCCAAATCAAGAACCGGGCGACCGCCATGAAGGTGTTGGCCGCCCGGATCCGGCAGGTCGAATTGGACAAAAAGAAGGCCGAACAAGAGCAGAACTATGCGGCAAAGGGACAGATCGGTTGGGGACACCAGATCCGCTCCTATGTTTTGCAGCCCTACCAGATGGTTAAGGACCTCAGGACGGGGGAGCAGACCAGTGACACCCAAGCGGTTTTGGACGGTCAGATCGACGCCTTTCTGAACGCTTTTCTGAAAGGGAAAAAACGGACGGGCCCGATTGAGGAGGATGAGGAATGAGCACGGGAAAGGACAAACTGGCCGCCATTCTGGCTGACAAACGAAAAGAGGCGGAGGCGATTGAGGGAAAGAAGAAGGAGTTGCGCCGACAGGCTTTGCAGCGGGACGAATTCCGCGGTTTCCGTCGAAGCCTCCATCAGCCCGGAGTGATCACGGTGATTGCCGAGTGTAAGGCCGCCTCTCCCACCGCCGGAACGATTGCGGGAAATTATGATCCGGTGGCGCAGGCCAAGCTGTATGAAAAAGGGGGGGCGGGAGCGATTTCCGTTCTGACGGACCGGGAGTATTTTCAAGGCTGCTTGGATGATCTGTTGAAGGTCAGGGCGGAGGTGAGGGTTCCGGTATTGCGGAAGGATTTTATCCTGACGGAGGCTCAAGTGTACGAAAGCGTGGCCTCGGGGGCGGATGCGTTTCTCCTGATTGTGGCGGCTTTGACTGATGAGGAGTTAAAGAGGTTGTATGAGCTGGGGCGGACGTTGCAGTCGGATGTTCTGGTGGAGGTGCATGATCTGCGGGAGATGGATCGGGCTTTGGAAATTCAGGCGGATATCATCGGGATCAACAATCGTAACCTGCACTCCTTTGAGGTTCGTCTAAAAACCACGGAGGAGCTGGCTCCGGAGATTCCGGCCGATTGTTTGGGAATCAGTGAGAGCGGGATTCGCACCAAAGACGATGTGAGGTACGTGGTGGAACAAGGGATTCACTGTCTTCTGATCGGGGAAACCCTGATGCGGGATGGGGACCCGGCAAAAGCCCTGAAACAACTCCGGGCCTAACCGGCCCGCATTTCAGGCGAGGTCGGAGGTTTCATTGGCTGGATTTTTGGGGTAAGGTGATCCCGTGAGCCGTAAAGCCGATCTTTTGGCGGTGCCGGATGCCTCGGGACATTTCGGGGAGTACGGGGGAAGGTATGTTCCGGAGACTCTGGTGGCTCCCCTGGAGGAGTTGGCAGCGGAGTTTGCCAAAGCGCAAAAAGACCCCGCCTTCCAGCATGAGTTGAGGGAGATGCGCCGGGATTTCACCGGTCGGCCAACCCCCCTTTATTTTGCCGAGCGACTGACCCAGCACTGTGGCGGGGCGAAAATCTATCTCAAACGAGAGGATCTGTTGCATACCGGAGCCCACAAAATCAACAATGCACTGGGGCAGGTGATTCTGGCGCGGCGCATGGGCAAGAGGCGAATTATTGCGGAAACCGGAGCCGGACAGCACGGGGTGGCCACGGCCACCATGGCAGCGCGCTACGGCATGGAGTGTGTCATTTACATGGGGGAGGAAGACATGCGCCGTCAGGCCTTGAATGTGACGCGGATGAGGTTGCTGGGGGCCAAGGTGGTCGGGGTGACCGCGGGTCAAAAGACGCTGAAGGAGGCGGTCAATGAGGCAATGCGCGACTGGGTGACCCACGTTCGCACCACCCACTATGTGTTGGGAACGGCCTACGGGGCCCACCCATATCCCTACATGGTGCGCGAGTTTCACAAGGTGATGGGCGAGGAGGCCCGAGCCCAGCTCATGCAACGGGAAGAAAAACTCCCTGATGTGATCTGCGCCTGTGTGGGCGGAGGCAGTAATGCCATTGGAATCTTTTATGCCTTCCTGAACGACCCGAAAGTTCGTCTGGTCGGAGTGGAGGCCGGTGGCGAGGGCATCCAACCGGGAAGGCACGCCGCACGGTTCCAAGGGGGTAAATTGGGGGTGCTGCAGGGATCCAAATCGTTCCTCTTGCAAAATGAGGATGGTCAGATCGAACTCACCCACTCGGTTTCTGCCGGATTGGATTACGCCGCCGTCGGACCGGAGCATTGCCATTTGAGGGAGATCGGTCGGGCTGAGTACACCTACGCCACGGATGACGAGGCTTTGGCCGCGTTTTCGACCCTGGGCAGGATCGAGGGAATTTTACCGGCATTGGAGACGGCGCATGCGGTGGCTTTTGCCATGAAAGAAGCGCCAAAAATGGAAAAGGATCAGATTCTCCTGGTGAATCTTTCGGGGCGCGGTGACAAGGATGTGAACGAGGCGGCGCGCTTTCTTTTGAAGGCCTAGAGCAGTCCGAACTCCCGCCCATTGCGGAAAAACCGGCGAATCATCACTCGGGCAATTTTTTTTCCGCGCGGGGAGAGTCGGGCCAAGGTGGGTCCGTTGGTGATGGGAATGGAGAGGGTGAGAGCCACGCCAACTCGATAGTCCCGCCATGCCTCCTCCGGGGTGTATCTGCGCACTCCCCCTTGTTTCAGTGTTTGATGCCAGATTCGCACGAGTTTTTGCTGTTCCGAAAGGCGAAGAGGACGTTGCGTGCTGCCCCCAATCACCCGGGCCAAATCAAAGGTTCCCAAGCCCCAGGCGGCGATCTGCCAATCCACAAGAAAAACCCGGCCTCGGGAAAAAAGAAGGTTGTCGGCACGTAGATCCCCGTGGAGGAGGGTGACAGGACGATGCCTGCATTGAAGTAAGGCACGGGAAATCACGGCAGGTATCGAGGGTAACACCATCTTATCCTGGGGTTGGAGAAGTCCCCGGCAGTATTTTCGGAAGCCGGGTAGATGGGCTTTGGTCTCGTGGGCGAGGTTATACCGTTGAAAAGGCAGGCGATGAAGACGAGTGAATCTGCGGGCGTTCCAAAATCCGGCGTGAACGGTACCGATGGAGCGGACGGTGGCAGCGAGTTCCTTCCAAGACAGTCCGGTCAACTGGTTTCCGGAGCGGGCAGGTTGGATTTTTTCGAGCCAGAGGAGGCCATCGGAGCCATCCGGACATGAAAAGGAAGCCAAACATTTTGGAACAACCTTGCCGGCGAATGGTTGCGCGTTTTCCCGAAGGAACGACTGGATCTTTCTGGAAAAGCGCCGTGCCACCGGATCCTGGGGGCCGACTTTGAGAATGGAAGCATGCCGGTCCCCCGGGCGGGCGGCATGGAATGTTCGGCTCAGAAAGCCCGCTGTCCCGGTGCGATGAAGAAGAAATCGTGACGTTTTCAAGGATGGGGTGCGGGAATCCGGAGGAGTTGTCCGGGACGGAGGACGGCGTTGGTAGAAAGTTGGTTGAGGTTGCGGATTTCTTCAGGCGAGGTGCGGACTCCCGCCCTGCCCAATTCACGACAAATCCGAGTCAGAGTGTCGCCGGGTTTGATGGAATAGGTCGGGGGTCGGTCCAGACCGAGGGATTTTGCGGAAGGCGCGGTGCTTGTGGCGGCGGAGTTTCGGTCGGCGCGGGTGAGGAGCGGCGCAATCTTTTCCACCGGGGAGGCGAAATTGAGGGATTGTCCTTCCATGATAAGAAAAGAGGCAACGCCCACGACCCTTCCTTGGGAATCCAGCACCGGCGATCCACTCGAACCGGGGGAAATGGGGGCGCTGATCTGGAGCACTTCGCGTTTCTGCCCGGGTAATGATCTTCGGGCGGAAATGATCCCCTCAGACAATGTTCCCTCCAAACCCAGGGGGCTTCCGATCACGACGATGCGTGAACCCGCCTCGGCGAACCCTTGGGGGGCCAAGGGGAGACAGGGGAGATCCTTTCCCTCCATCTGCAGCAGAGCCAGATCATTCGATGAATCGACGGCCAAGACTTTCCGGATGGGGAAAAGTCCGCCGTTTTCCGCTTTGGCGATCATGGTCTTTGCCCCCTCTATGACGTGGGCATTGGTGATTAGCAGGCCATCCGGGGAAATCACAAAACCAGTGCCGGAGCCGGTGGTTTTTCCATCCTCATCCAAGAGAGCAATCAAATAGACCGCGGGTCGTGACTTTCGGGCCAGAGTGGGCAAATCGGGACTGTCGCATGTCCAAGCGGACAGGCCGAGGATAGGGAGCCACCGAAAAGTCATGCCCTCCAGTAAAGGGAAAGAAGGGAAGCAGGCGAGATCTTGTCGGAGGTTGCGGAGGACCCCATGCCGGAGGCATGATTCGACCGTAACTCGTATGGCGAAAATAGGAAAAAAACTTCTTACCGTTTTGGCAGCCCTTTTGGGCGTAGCGATCACGCTGGTGTTCGAGCCCAATGTGTTCTGCGGGGTTACCCTACCGATTGGAGCGCGTTGGTTGGGCTGGAAGGTCAGGGCGGAATCAGCCCGGATTACTTTTCTGGGCAAGGTGGAAATTCGCCATTTGGAGGCGGTGAATCCTGCAAAATCCCGGTTGGCTCTTGATTCCGGACTTTTGGAGATCAATCCCCGAAGTCTTCTCTCCGGGGTGCCGGAAATTCTCAAGCTGCGACTTAAGTTTGGGCTGGTGGATTTGGAGTTGGGGGGAAGCCGTCCCTCAACCCCCTCCACCGTTTCCTGGAAGTTGCCGTTCACCTTGCGGGAGGCCTCCCTACAGGTCACAGAGGGGAGGTTGAGGCTGGACCAAGGCGCGTGGATTGTGGGTGGGGTTCAAGCCGAGGCCCGTGGTTGGGATGGCCGGACTTCGAAGGAAATTTTTGGAAAGGTTGCCCGTTTGGATTGGAACGGCCCGGGCCAACAGGAAATTCGGAGCCTGGTCTCATGGTCGGCCCAAAAAAGCCCCAACTCCCGTGGGGGAGATCTATGGAATCTTTCCCTGAGGTCAGAGGTCACCCAGGTGGTGGGTATGTCCCCCGCGGAGTTGGTCGTCCCTTGCCGTTTGGTTCTGGATGGAGAGGCCGGTCTTTCCCCGGCGGGAGATTGGGCTTTGAAGGAATTGCGCACTTCATGGGAAGGGGTGGGGGTTGCCCCGGTGGCGCTGAATATCAACGGAGAGTTGAAAAAATCGGGAGAGTGGAGTGGCAACCTGAACCTTGAGCCTCTATCCCTTGGGAGTTTTGGGATTCTTTTTCAGTCACGGGGGGTCAAGGCTCTGACGGGAAATCTAGCGGGGGCGATCAACCTCAATGGGGGATCGGATCGGCCGATTGTCGGCTCGGTTAATCTGGTGGGGCAAGGGGTGCAAATCATCCCCGCTTTGGGTCCCTCATGGCCTGTGAGGCCTTCGGATTTCGGCATCTCCTCGGCCGGTGCATGGTCTGCCCGCGAAAAAACATTCCGTTGGGATCGCTTGCAATCGTCGTTGGGATTGAAGGGGCAACCTCAGGACTTCACCCTCTCCATGGATCACCCGGCGATTTTTCGTTTGGGTGGGAAGCAAATCACTTCAGACGAACCGGTGGCCATGCAGTGGGGTTTGCGGGGCTTGGAATTGGCGGCTCTGGCCCCCTGGTTGGTTTCCCCCAAACAACTCAAGGTCCAGGGGGGACAGCTTTCGGCGTCCGGGCAGGCCAAAATCGAGGGTGCCCAAGTGGACATCACCGGACGGTTGGAAAGTCGAGCCATGATTGCGGGGGGACCTGCCTTGGGT
>RGYX01000150.1 GCA_010031845.1 Verrucomicrobiota bacterium | reverse complement strand
TCCGAACAGGCGGAAACGCTGGGGTTCTACGATGCGCTGGCCCGAGCCCATTGGGCTGGTTTGCCCAGAATCGAGGCTCCCTGGCACTTGGATCAGCCCCATTTTGCGTACCGGGAGGGGAACCGACGTCACGATGTCTGGTTTTTGGATGCGGTGACCCTGGCCAATCAGATGGAAATTCTTAAACCCTACTCTCCAGGAGGGATAGGTCTTTGGAAGCTGGGCTTGGAAGATCACGATATTTGGAAGGTCGTTGAGGTGGCGGGAAAAGGTGATCTTCAGGTGGCCGATCTGCCCCGAGCCGTGCACCCGACCGGGAGCATCGGGGATGTGGGGGACGGAGATGCCCTTGCTCCTTATCTCGATGAAAAAGAGGGGCGCCGGAATATTTCCGTGATGAAAAATGGGCGCTGGTGTGCCGGGTATGATCCGCTTCCCCAACCGGCTTCGGTCATCCATAGCGGCGGAACCCGTCCCCATCAGGTGGCGTTGACGTTTGATGACGGCCCCGATCCGGAGTGGACCCCGCAGATTTTGGATATTCTCAAAAGGGAGAAGGTTTCGGCGACCTTCTTTATCGTGGGGGAGAAGGCGGAGTCTGAGCCGGGATTGATCCAGCGAATTCTCGAGGAGGGGCACGAGCTGGGCAACCATACTTTCACCCATCCGAATTTGTCCAAAACGAGCGAGGGTCAGATTCGCTTGGAGTTGAATGCGACCCGAAGACTGCTGGAGGGAATCACCGGCCGGTCCCTGCTATTTTTTCGTCCGCCTTACAATGCGGACAGCAATCCCCAAACCGCGGCGGATCTGCGTCCCCTCCGAATCGCCCGCCAACTGGGTTACCTGACGATCGGTCAATCCGTCGACTCGAGGGATTGGGAGAGGCCTGGGGCCGAATCCATTCTCGAAGCCGTGAAGGAGGGCAGGGCGCATGGACAAACCGTTCTCTTTCATGATGCCGGCGGGGATCGCGAGCAGACGGTGGAAGCTTTGCCGCTAGTCATCCGGTATCTTCGTTCCCGCGGGGATGAGATGGTGACGGTCGGAACCCTCTTGGGCATGGGCCCGGCGGAAACGATGCCTTATTTGTCGCCGGAAAAACCAACCCTGGCCTCGCTCAGTCACTTTGTCTTTTGGCTCTGGAGAATGTTTGAGAGGAGTTTGGGAACCCTGCTGATCCTGACCACCTCCCTCTTAGCGCTTCGGATGGTATTGGTTTGGTGGGGTTCTCGTTCATCGGTTCCAAAGGGAGATCTGAAAAATCCCGTGGGAGTTTCTGTGATTCTGCCCGCCTACAATGAGGCCCGGGTTTTACGTGAAACCCTTCGTTGTTTGGCTCGGACAAAGTATCCGGGCCCCCTGGAATGCATGGTGGTGGATGACGGATCAACCGATCGGACATTAGCTCTGGCCCGGGAGTTTGCCCTGGAGGATGGGCGGTTCACGGTTTTGCATCAATCGAACCAAGGAAAGGCCGCGGCCTTAAACCATGGTTTGGCGGTCAGCCAACATCCATGGATCGTCACTCTGGATGCCGACACCCAATTTCAGGAAAGCACCCTGCTTTCTCTGGTCAGATGTTTGGAGGATCCTTCCGTAGGGGCGGTATCCGGTCGGGTGAGGGTGGGGAATCGAAGCCAGTTTCTCCCCTCTTTGCAGGAGTTGGAGTACAGCGCAGGTTTCCATCTGGATCGTGTAGCGTACACCGGTTGGAACTGTATCACGGTCGTGCCCGGGGCAATTTCCGCTTTGCGCAAGTCGGCGCTTCAGTCGCTTGGCGGGTTCAGTGAGGACACCATGGCGGAGGATGCGGATCTCACCCTGGCTCTCCACCGTGATGGGTGGAGGATCGTCTATGCGGCCGAAGCCGTGGCCCATACGGAGGCTCCCTCCCATCCCGGGGCTCTGTTGCGACAAAGAAGGAGATGGACCTATGGAACCTTGCAGTCGATCTGGAAGCACCGGGTTTTACTGTTTTCCCTCTCGCAACCATGGTTGGGATGGATGGCTTTGCCCTCCGTTTTGGTCACCCAGACGTTTCTTGCCGTGGCGGTCCCCTTGGTGGATCTGGGGGTTCTGTTGGCTCTCTGGAGAGGTCAGTTCGCCGCCTGGTTGCCTTGGTGCTTATTGATGAGTCTGTTCATGGATGGGTTGCCTTTGGCGGTGGCCCTGAGAAGAGACGGTGAATCCCTGTGGGCTTTACGGAACATCATCTGGATGCGCGTGGTGTACCGACCCTTGTTGGCGGCGGCGGTTTGGGCGGCCTTATGGAAGACCGTGACAGGACGATGGATTTCTTGGCGCAAATTGGAAAGGGAGCAGGGGGAGACTCTTCCCCAGACGACATGAAAGGTGGGATCTGCTCGGTCGGGATTTTCTTGCTGGCTACCTTGGCTTCGGGCGCGGAGCTGGTGAAAAAACTCAAGGTCCCGGAAAGGGGTGTTTATCTCGGGGCTTATTTGGACGGAGGAGACGCGGAGGATAAGGTCAGCCGGGAGGCCATCGACGCCTACGACAAGCGGGTGGGAAAGAGCCAGGCGATCATCGCCTTCTCCAGTTTTTGGGGACGACAGAGTTTCCCCCGCAAGCAGGCGGAGTTGGTTGCGGGCTACGGGGCGCTCCCGTTGATCTATTGGTCTCCCTGGGACGAACCCTACATGCAGGACCGCGGTCCGGACCGGTTCAGTCTGCTCAGCATCGTGGCCGGCAAGTGGGATGGTTACATCGATCGCTGGGCGGACGAGGCCAAGGCGTACGGGAAGCCCTTATTGGTCTCATGGGGACTGGAGATGAACGGCACCTGGTTTCCTTGGTCGGGCTGTTTTTACGGAGGAGAGAAAAAGGTGAAAAATGGATCGGGATACGTGGCAGCGGAGTTATATAAAAAGTGTTATCGACATGTGGTGGGCAGGGTCCGGGCGCGTGGAGTCGGAAATATTCAATGGGTCTTTCATGCCAATGATTATTCGTCACCCTGGGAGGACTGGAATCTGATGCCGTCGTATTATCCTGGAGGGGATGTGGTGGATTGGTTAGGCATGAGCGTTTATGGGAAGCAGTTTCGCGACAACAAATGGGTCTCCTTCCGTGATTGCATCGACTATGCGTACGAAGATCTGGGCAAACTCGACCCCCAGAAGCCGATGCT
>RGYX01000149.1 GCA_010031845.1 Verrucomicrobiota bacterium | reverse complement strand
CATTATTCCCACATCGCCCATCTTCCTTTCTTCCCGGAGATCGAGAAGTTCATGTCCTCCGGGCCGGTCATCGCCCTGGCTCTGCAGGGTCCCAAAGCCATTGAGCGGGTACGGGAACTGTTGGGACCGACCGACAGCACCAAGGCGCCCAAGGGAACCATCCGCGGCGATTGGGGGAAGGATAAGATGCACAATGTTCTGCATGCGTCCGATTCGGCGGAGACAGCCAAAGCGGAGTTGAGGCGATTTTTTGGCAGTGAAAATCCGGTCGTTGGGGGGTGATCCGGGCTGAAGGATCGAGCCGGCCTCGTTTGTCGTTCGGTTAGCGGGGAAGTAGGTTGAATTCTGGTGGGAGGGAGAGGCCGATTTGTTGTTCGAGCTCGGACTGTTGCATCGCCCATAAACCATTTTGGGGCTGAGGATGAGGATCAAGAGGAGGGGAGATTTCGCATTGCCCAAGCGGTGAGCCGTCAGGTTTCCATCCCTGCCATTCGGTTCTGCCGGTGAGGAGGTCGTACCGGGCAGTGGAGAGGGGTTTGCCGTCCGGATACTGAAGCATCAGGGAGCTGACCCTGTCAGCTTTCTCAAGAACCGGACCGAACTGCCCCAAGACCTTGCCATCTGGATATAGGAGGCGACCGCCGGTGAGCCGATCCCCGTCATAATGGCATTCGGCAAAGGGTTTTCCATCAGGGTAGTGGAGAGTGATGGGACCGGCCAAAAAGCCGTCCTTGAACTGAGCCGAGCTGGCGAGCGACCCGTCGGGATTGAGGCTGCGGTAAGGGCCGTTCTTTTTGCCGTTCAGATAGGTGGTTTCGGTGCGGGTTTTGCCGTCGGGATAAAGTTCTCGGGCCAACCCTTCCAAGCGGTCGTTTTGCCAGTTTTCCTCCAAAAGGAGTTGTCCCTGCTCGTTCCAGTTGCGGGCTAAAGCCTCTTTCTTGCCTTGAACGTAGGTGGCCTCGGATTTCTTGGCTCCGGAGGGGAAATTCTCAATGCTCAGGCCATCGAGTTTGCCGTCTTTCCATTGGGCGGAGTAGCGGGGCCGACCCTCGGGCCACCAACCCGTGGCGGGGCCGTTGAGTTTGTCGCCCGTATAGTAAAGGTTATCGGAGACGGAGCCATCGGGGTGAAAGAGGGTGGAGGGCCCCTCTCGTTGACCCTCGAGAAGGGTGTTGGAGGCACGGGTTTTTCCGTCTTCACCAAAAAGAACTTGCGGTCCGGTCATCTTGCCGTCGACCATCCGGGTTTCGGCCTTCAGTTTCCCGTTCGGAGAATAGAATTGCCAGTCGCCTTGAGGGAGGCCGTTGAGGATCCGGCCTTCGGAAATTTTCTGACCCTTGGAGTCGAAATCGATCCGGCGACCGTCCCGGCGGTCGGGTCGGCAGAACTCCCGGCGAATGATTTCGCCATGGGAGGCATAAAAGAGGAGTTCGATAGTGTCCGGCTTGACCTGGCGGGCGCTCACGGCGAGCTCCCCCTGGACGTTGCGGTAGGGACCTTTTTTCAGGACAAGAAGAGGGACCAGAGAGGCCTCGTCATATTGCCAGACGGGATCGCCCGCGGGTTGGTTGGGGCCGTTGGGAAACTGGTTGGCACGGTCGACGCTCTGGCGGATGGCTTCGGCGGCCTGCAGACCCTGTAGGACGGCATTCAAAATCAAACCTACCTCTGACTGCGCGCTGCAGCGAAAGGGAAGGAGGACCCAGGCTAAAATGAATAGAGGGGCAGCGCGCATCGAAGGGTTAGATTAAGATTAAGATTAAGATTAAGTAAGCGGGAAGATTCGGTAGGGACGGCTACCCTTAGCCGTCCATGCGGTTCGTTAGCTGAGGGAGGTTGAATGCAAAACATGGACGCGTAGGGGCACGCGTCCCTACCGGTTGTGAATCTCGGCGGCGGCAAGGAGGGACAAAGAAAAAAAGAGATACGAGGACAGCGTACAGGCAGTTTAGGTTTAAGTTTAGGTGAGCAGGAATTTAGCGGTTTCAGGGTGAGTGAATGTGGTAGAATCCGGCATGGTTTCAGCCATTCGAAGGTGGGGGGAGTTTATCAAGATTTCCCATACGGTGTTTGCGATGCCGTTCGGGCTGGTGGCGATGTTGGTGGCGGCGGGGGGGTGGCCGAGCGGCAGGGTTTTTATCGGGGTGTTGAGCTGTCTGGTGGGTGCGAGGACGGCGGCGATGGCTTTCAACCGCTTGGCCGACTGGCAGATCGATCAGAGGAATCCGCGAACGGCGGTGCGTTCGACCTTGGTTTCCAAAACGACTGCTTGGCTGACGGTGGGCGCCGGAGGAGTGGGATTGGTGGGTGGGGCTTGGCTTCTGAATCCCCTTTGTCTGATCCTGAGTCCCTTGGCCCTGGGGATCGTCTGTTTTTACTCCCTGACCAAAAGGTTCACTTGGGTTTCCCATGGGTTTTTGGGATTGGCCTTGGGCACGGCCCCGGTGGGGGGGTGGCTGGCGGTAAGGGGACAGTTTGATTCCTGGGAGCCGATCGTGTTGGGCGCTGCGGTGGGGTTCTGGGTGGCGGGTTTTGATCTGATTTACGCCCTGCAGGACCGGGAGTTCGACCGTCAGGAGGGGCTGAAAAGTTTTCCGGCCCGGTTCGGTGAAAGCCCAGCATTGAAGATGGCAACAGGGCTGCATGTGCTGGCGGCTTGCTTGCTTGGGTTGTTTGGCCGGATGGCTGGGTTTGGCTGGCGATACACGGGGGTTTGGGCTGCGGTTTGCGTGGGGCTAGCTCTGGAGACCGGCTTGGCGAGGGTTGAAGGCAGAAGGCAGAAGGCGTTTTTTTGGGCGAATGCCGGCGTGAGCCTGCTGGTGTTGGGCGGGGTGGTGTGGGAGATTTTTGGAAAATGAGCGTATGGAAAAAAATCGAGGAGAAGGCAGAAGCGGGGCAGAGGCTTTCATTCGAGGAGGGAGTCTATTTGTTTCGGGAGGCGGAACTTCATTCCTTAGGTCAGTTGGCGGATCGCGTGAGGGCGGGGAAGGTGGGGAAGCGTGCAAGTTACGTTCTGAACCGGTATCTGAACTATTCGAACGTTTGTATTTTAAGCTGTCAGTTCTGTGCCTTTGCGAGAAAAAAACGGGAGCCGGGCACCTTCGAGTTGTCGGTGGAGGAGATGACGGAGACAGCGAGGAAATCGGTGGCTCAGGGGATCACGGAA
>RGYX01000148.1 GCA_010031845.1 Verrucomicrobiota bacterium | reverse complement strand
GAAGGGTCTTTGTCCGCCTTTCGGCAGGGTATCCAAAGCCGCCCGCAGTTTCTTGAGGGCCACGTTTTGGATTTGCCGGATCCGTTCCCGGGTGACTTTGAACTTCTTGCCGATCTGCTCCAGCGTCGGAGGTGTCTCATCGGAGAGCGGAAAACGAAGGGAAAGGATCGCCCGCTCGCGGGCATCCAGCACATGCAGAACACTGCGTAGTTCCTTGATGAGATTGCGGCTCTCCAGTTCGCGTCCGGGCATCACCGCGGTTTCGTCCGCGATCAGGTCGCCCAGTTCGGCATCGGCTTCATCGCCGACCATGGCATTGAGGGACGCGGGGCGCATCGAAATCCGGCGGAGTTGGGCCACGCGCTGGGCGGTAACACCGAGTTCCTTGGCGAGTTCCTCATCCGTCGGCTCCCGACCCAGTTCATCCGATAACTGCATGGCAATGCGGCGCATTTTGGCCAGTTTGTCGACGAGGTGAACGGGAAGCCGGATGGTTTTGGACTGGTTGGCGAGGGCCCGTCGGACGGCCTGTTTGATCCACCAAGCACCATAGGTACTGAATTTGGTCCCGCGGTTGGGGTCAAACCGTTCGACGCCCTTCATGAGACCGATGTTGCCCTCGCTGATCAGATCGAGGAGCGGGAGTCCGAGGCCTGAATAGTCATGGGCGATTTTTACCACCAAGCGGAGGTTGGCTCGGATCATCTGTTCACGGGCGGCACGGTCGCCCTTCTTGATCCGCTTGCCCAAGCGAACTTCATCGGCCCGGGTTAATAGGGGGATTTCCCCGATCTCTTTCAGGTAAGCCCCTAGCGCACCTTCGCGATCATCCCGCATGGTTCTAGAATGCGGGGAAAAATAGAAAAGGGAAAGTCGAACCGAGCCGACCCTGGGCAGGGCTTATTTCTCGAGAGCGGCCTGGGCGGCGGCCAAGCGGGCAATCGGAAGGCGGAATGGAGAGCACGACACGTACGCCAGTCCCAAGCGGTGGCAAAACTTGACCGAATCTGGATCCCCGCCGTGTTCGCCGCAGATCCCCAGCTTGATGTCTTTGCGGGTAGTGCGGCCAAGCTTGACCGCCATTTCCATCAGTTTGCCCACTCCGGTCTGATCGAGAACGGCGAAGGGGTTCTGGCGGACAATTTCCTCCTCCTGGTAACGGGGAAGGAATGATCCGGCATCGTCGCGGCTCATGCCCAAGGAAGTCTGGGTAAGGTCGTTGGTGCCGAAACTGAAGAATTGGGCGGATTTGGCAATCTCATCGGCCACCACGCAAGCCCGCGGAACCTCAATCATGGTTCCCACCAGGTAGGAGAGCTTCACGTTGCGCTCTTTCTGGACCTGGGTGGCGACCTTGTGGACCAGGGCGAGCTGGAGTTCCAGTTCCTTGGGGAAGCCCACCAAGGGGATCATGATTTCAGGGCGAACTTTCACTCCGGAGGACTGGACATCCGCCGCGGCTTCAAAAATGGCGCGGGCCTGCATCTCGGAAATTTCCGGGTAGACGATGCCCAGACGACAACCGCGGTGCCCGAGCATCGGGTTGAACTCATGGAGTTCCTTGACCCGGCGCGAGACGCGATCCACCGAGATGCCCAACTTATCGGCCAAATCCCGCTGGGCGGCTTCGTCGTGAGGAAGGAATTCGTGCAAGGGGGGATCGAGGAGGCGGATGGTGGCGGGGCGACCGCCCAAGGCGCGGAAGATTCCGGCAAAGTCGGAACGCTGCTCCGGGAGGAGTTTGGCCAGTGCCTGACCACGCTCCTCGGCATTTTCCGCGAGAATCATCTGTCGGACGTAATCGATGCGGGCGCCCTCGAAGAACATGTGCTCGGTGCGGCAAAGGCCGACGCCTTGGGCGCCAAAGGCCACGGCATGTTCCACCTGGTCGGGTTGGTCGGCGTTGGCGCGGACTTCCAGTTTCCGGCGTTGGTCGGCCCACTGCATCAACTGGGCGAAGAGACGGTAGGTCTGGCTCTCGGAGGCCTGCAGATCCTTGTCGATCAGGACGCGGGCGATATCGGAAGGGGAGGTTTTGACCTCTCCGGCAAAGATCTCCCCGGTGGTGCCGTCGATCGATAGAAAATCGCCCTTGCGGTAATTTTTGCCGCGAACGTGAAGGGTGCCGGTGGAGTAATCGACCTGCAGATCGGAGGCGCCGCAGACGCAGACCTTGCCCATTTGGCGGGCCACCAAGGCGGCGTGGGAGGAGACTCCACCGCGCGCGGTGAGAATTCCCTCCGCGGCCAGCATTCCGCGGATGTCTTCGGGGCTGGTTTCCACGCGAACCAGAAGAACCTTGGCGCCCTTGTGGGCGGCGGCCTCGGCCTCGTTGGCCTGAAAATAGATCTGTCCCGAGGCCGCGCCGGGGCCGGCCGGAAGACCGCGGGCGATCACCTCGGCAGTTTTACGGGCGCGGGAATCGAAGACTGGGGCGAGCAACTGGCTGAGGGAGTCGGCCGGGATACGCCGAATGGCGTCGTCGGGCTTGATCAGCTTCTCTTTGACCATGTCGACGGCGATGCGAACGGCGGCCACGCCGGTGCGTTTGCCGTTCCGGGTCTGAAGCATGAAGAGGCGGCCTTCTTCCACGGTGAATTCAAAGTCCTGCATGTCGTGGAAGTGGCTTTCGAGGGTCTGGCGGACGTCCTGGAGTTGACGGTACACCTCGGGCATCTCCACCTGGAGTTTGATGACGGGTTCCGGGGTGCGGACACCGGCCACCACGTCCTCGCCCTGGGCGTTGAGAAGAAATTCGCCGTAAAGGACTTTTTCACCCGTGGCGGGATCGCGGGTGAAGGAGACGCCGGAACCGCTGTCGTTTCCGGTATTTCCGAAAACCATGGCCTGCACGTTGACGGCGGTGCCCCACTCGTGCGGGATGTTGTATTTGCTCCCACGGCGCCACGGAGCTGTTCCCGGGGATCCTCGGGGAAATCCTTGCCCGTCCTCTCTTGGATCAATCTGCGGAAACGATCGGTGAGGGTGCGGAGGGCGGAGGCGTCCAGCTTGGTATCCGAAACGTGCGGATCTTTGGGGAAGAGTTCTTTTTTTAGCTCTTCAATGACAACTTCAAACGGTTCGTGGTCTTCTCCCGGACGTTTCTGCACCCCCATAACCACATCGCCGTACATCTGGAGGAAGCGGCGGTAACAGTCGTAGGCAAAGCGTT
>RGYX01000147.1 GCA_010031845.1 Verrucomicrobiota bacterium | reverse complement strand
TAGGCCATGACATTCAGGCCTTCCTCGTTGTGGACGGTGGCGTTGACTGGGCAGACGGTTTCGCAGGGGGCGTTCTCACACTGCATGCAGGCCACCGGTTGGGAGACCGCCTCGGGCTCGTCGGGTTCTCCGGTGTAGTAGCGGTCGACCCGGATCCAGTGCATCTCGCGTCCTTTCATGACCTGATCCTTGCCCACGACCGGGATGTTGTTCTCGGCCGTGCAGGCGGTGACACAGGCATTGCACCCGGTGCAGGTGGAGAGATCGACCACCATGGCCCACTGATGCTCCCCGGTGAGTTTGGGGCTGGGATAAAACGTCTGATTCGGTGGGATATGTCCGTCCATACCGACCTTTTTGGCCCAACCCGGATCTTCGTTGAATTCGCCGAGGGCGGCTTCGCGCACCAGATCGCGGCCTTCCATGGCCTGGTGCTCTTGGGTGACGGCGAGTTGCATGGTGTGTCCGGTGCGCTCGAGGCGAAGCCCCTCAGCGATATATTCGGAATCGGTGGTCCGGAGCCGATAGGCATCAAACCCGGCACCCTTGGCCACCGGGCCTAATAGGTCCTGCCCGTACCCGACGGGAAGACTGACGGCAAAATCCACATGTCCCGGAGAGACCAACACCGGGGCTTCCACGGACCGGGAACCGATCGTCGCCCTCACAACATCGGCCACCAGAATGCCCTTGGTGATCTCGTTTTTCAGTCCCAACGAGGAAGCGGTCTTGGCGGAGAGCAGGATGGCGTTGTCCCATGTGAGCTTGGACATCGGATCCGGCCACTCCTGAAGCCAACCGTTATTGGCATAGCGACCGTCATCCACGGCTCCCGAATGGGTGAAAACGGCCTCCAAGGAGTTTGCCTCGGCGGCATTGGACGAGCTGAGGTTGGGAAGCAGGGCGGCGACGGCTCCGGAATTGAGGGGGCGGGAGGAGGTGGCTGCACCCCCCGCAAGAAATCCTTCACGAACAAAATCGTTCCACGCCTGTTCCTGTTTATCGGCGCCAAGTTTGGTTCGAGCGGCAAAGGTTTCGCGGATTAGGGCAGGGCCCACCGGTTTCGGTTGGCCTAATAATCGGGTCAAAAACTCCAGCTGACTCTCCCCGGCCCACAAGGGTTGGATGGTTGGCTGGATTGAGAGATAGGATCCGTCAGCGGCCAACGCGTCGCCCCATGACTCGAGGTAGTGCGTTCCCGGAACAAACCAAGTGGTTTTGGCCGAGGTTGCGTTAAAGAAGGGGGAAACGTGAATCGTGCTCGGAACGGCGCCCAAGAGATCCAACCAACCCAGATCGGCCGGAGCGTTATAAACCGGATCGCCCCCCAGAATCACCAGGGTGCGAATCGAAGACGAGCGAATCTTTTCCGTCAGGCTTGGCAGGGAGGCGGCAGGCGCACTTAACCGCGGTTGGACCAGCAGGGTGGTTCCGATGTTTCCGAGGGCGGCATTGATGGCATACCCCAAGGCCTGCACCGCCACCGTCTGGCGGCGACCCACCAAAACCAAGGAACGGTTCCCTTGAGCAACCAAATCAGCGGCGCACTCGCGGATCCATGCCGGATCGACCCCCGCAGGTAGGGGGAGATCCGGAGCTTTGGCGAGGACAGTAGCGAGCTCCGAATTGGGGCGCAGGGAGCGGATCTGGCGGGCCAGTTCCAATAGGAGCGCACCTGCTGCGCTCGCACGAAGACGCAGGCGGTGATCGGCCATCGATCCCGTGAGTGAAAAACGCGGCTCGGCGACATACAGACGGTTTGATTTGTCGCCCGGCTTGCGGATGCGGCGCCCCGCGGCAAAGCCCCGGGTATCGGAGAGATCTCCCTCATCCGAACCAAGGAAATCACAATCGACGGAAAGAATGGCCTTGGCGGCGGAGAGATCAGGGCGAGCCTCGGTGCCTGAACCGAAAGCGGCGGCGGCCGCCTCAAGATCCCGCCCGGGGGCGAGGGGTTCATAGACGGCCCAAGTGGCCTGTGGGAATTGGCGGAGAAGATCGGTCCTCAGTCTTTCACGGGTCGGGGAGAGAGTTTCATCTGCCAAGATGGCCAAAGAGGCCCCTCCGTTTGCGCCAGCTTCGCCGCGAATTCTGGCAACTTCGGCCTCCAATTCGGCGGGTTCGGCCTTTTTGCCCGAACGGGTCAAGAAGCGGCGCCGGGCCGGGTCATACAAGTCCAACACCGATGCTTGGGCATGATTATCGCTGGCTCCGAGGCTGGCGGGATGAAGAGGGTTGCCTTCCATCTTCGTAGGGCGACCGTTGAAAGTGGTGGCTAAAAGTGGGACCGCGCCACGCCGCCGCGGCTGAGCGGTGGCAAAGGAGATATTTTTTCCGGAGATGACCCATTCTGGCGATTGGGTGAAGGGAACCAAATGTGCTTCCGGGCGGCGGCAACCGGAGAGACCTAAACCGGCCAAAGCCAGCGAGGCTCCCATCAACCGAAGAAAACTCCGGCGGGATAGGGGATCGTTCTCCCACTCGGCGGCACCGGCAGGAAACTCCCGGTGCAACCATTCCTCAAAATCAGGCGTACGCGCATATTCCCCCAAACTGCGCCAATAGGTGCGTCCGGTGGTGGAGGGAGTTGGATGTTGGATGACTCGTTTCATCTTGGGCTTAGCGATGGCACCCGCTGCAACTTACCGGAGGGTTCACATTCCAGTCGTGGACAAATTTTTCTCCCAATTCCCGCTGCGTGGTGCCGGCTGGGGGCTTCCAGTCGAGGTTGGTGACCTGGTCCAGCGGGCGAAGATGATTTTGCGGGGCACGATGGCACTCGAGACACCAGCCCATGCTTTGGGGTTTGGCGTGGTAGACGACCTCCATGTGATTCACCTGGCCGTGGCAGGCCACGCAACTGACGCCCCGGTTCACGTGAACTGCATGGTTGAAGTAGACGTAGTCCGGCGCCTTGTGAATGCGAACCCAGGGAACAGGATTGCCGGTTTTCCAGGATTCGCGGATAGGGGCCAATTTTGGGCTCAACGATTTGATCTGGGTGTGGCAGTTCATGCAGGTCTGTGTCCCTGGAACGTTGGAGTGGGAAGATTTCTCCACCCCAGTATGGCAGTAACGGCAATCCATTCCGAGTTGGTTGACGTGCAACGAGTGATCAAAAGCCACCGGCTGCGTGGGTTGATAGCCCACCCTCGTGTATTTGGGGGTAAAGTAATATGCC
>RGYX01000146.1 GCA_010031845.1 Verrucomicrobiota bacterium | reverse complement strand
AGTCCCGCGAGATTTCCGAGGAGCTGAGCCGGACGGGCAAACCGATCGAGACGGTTTTGGCCAACTTCGGCATCATCCAGATGCCCCAGATCCTGGAAAAGATCTCCGATAGCTTGGGGCTGCCTCTGATTATGGATTTATCCAACCTCGAGTTGAGTCCCGAACTGCTGGCCCGCATTCCGCCCCACACCGCCCGGAATGTGGGGGCCCTTCCCCTCGCCGCAGACGAAACCACCCTGACGGTGGCCTTGGCCGATCCCTTGGCCACCCAGGCCTTGGAGGATCTCCGTTTTGCCACCGGAGCGGAAATTTCCCAGGTCGTGGCTCCGCCCGACAAGATTCTCCCGCTGATTGAAAAACATTACGGGGCCGCCGAGGCCAACATAGATGACATTCTGACGGAATTGGAGAACGCCCCGGAAGCTGCGCTGGCCTCGGAGGGCGTGGACCTCAGCGAAGCTGGCAGCGCCCCGATCATCAAGTACGTCAACACCATCATCGCCCGCGCCATCCAGGCCAAGGCCAGCGACATTCATTTCGAACCGTTCGAGAAGGAATTCAAAATCCGTTACCGCGTCGACGGCGCCCTGTATGAAATGGCTCCGCCCCCCCGCCGCTTGGCCATCCCCGTCACCTCGCGCATCAAGGTCATGGCAAACCTGAACATTGCCGAGCGGCGGGTTCCGCAGGACGGACGTATCCAGACTTTGCTGGCGGGCCGACAGGTCGATCTGCGTGTCTCCACTCTGCCCACCCAATACGGCGAGAGCATCGTCTTGCGGGTCCTGGACCGGTCCGTCGTCAATCTCGACCTCGAGAAACTGGGCATCCCCAAACATATCTACGACTACATCTGCGAGACCTTGGAAAAACCCAACGGCATCTTCATCGTCACGGGCCCGACCGGATCCGGCAAAACCACCACGCTTTATTCGTGCCTGGGACGGATCAACACCATCGACACCAAGATTCTCACGGTCGAGGATCCCGTGGAGTACGAGCTAGAGGGAATCATCCAGGTTCCGGCCAACGAGGGCATCGGCCTGACCTTTGCCCGCGCCTTGCGGGCCTTCCTCCGGCAGGATCCCGATAAAATTCTTGTGGGAGAGACCCGGGATCTGGAAACCGCCCAGATCGCCATTCAGGCCAGCCTCACCGGTCACTTGGTCATGACCAGTCTTCACACCAACGATGCAGCCGGCGCGGTCACCCGGCTGCTCGACATGGGGGTGGAGCCTTTCCTGATCGCCGCCTCCATGGAGGGCGTGCTGGCCCAGCGGTTGTTGCGTCGGATCTGCAAGGACTGCCGCACTCCTTTCCAACCCAAGGAGGAGGTTATCTCCCAGATCGGCCTGACCGCATCGGAAATCGGGGACCGACCCTTTTATTTCGGCAAGGGGTGTGAAAGCTGCAACGGGACGGGTTACCGTGGACGGGTGGGAATTTATGAACTCCTGGATATCCGTGAGCCCATCCGGCAGTTGATTAATGAGCGTGCACCCTCCGTGGTCATACGGCAGAAAGGAATCGAACTGGGTATGAGCACCTTGCGCCAAGACGGCATCCGCAACATTCTGGAAGGTCACACGACCCTCGAAGAAGTCCTCAAATACACCTAAGCCATGCCCCTCTTCGCCTATTCGGCGGTCGACGCCAAAGGAAAAACCCATCAGGGAACCTTGGAGGCCAACAGCGCCTCCGATGCCGCCGCCGCCGTCAAAAAACAGGGCATGTTTCCCACCAACATTGCGGAAACCGCGGCCGAAAACGCCAAAGCCAAGGGAAAGGGATCCTCCTTCAAGCTTTCCTTCGGGGGTGGAGGCACGGGAACCGGCAAAGTGCCTGCCAAGATTCTCACCGTTTTTACCCGTCAGCTCTCCACCCTGATCAGCGCGGGACTGCCCCTGCTCCGAAGTCTGCGCACCTTGGGCAAACAGGAGAAAAACCCGAACCTGCGCAAGATCATGGCCAGCTTGGCTGAATCGGTGGAAGGAGGCACAACTTTCTCCGAGGCGTTGGCCCAGCACCCCAAAGCATTCAACAAGTTGTACGTCAACATGGTTAAAGCCGGGGAGTTGGGCGGCGTGCTGGAAGTCGTTCTCACCCGTTTGGCGGAGTTTGCCGAAAAAAGTCAGCGGATCCGGGGCAAGGTCACCTCGGCCATGGTCTATCCCCTCGTGGTTTTGACCATTGCGGTGGGGATCGTGACTTTCCTGATGCTGTTCATTGTGCCCAAGTTTGAGGCCATTTTTAAGGACATGTTGGGCGGTCGCCCCCTGCCGATGATCACCCAAATCATCATGGACCTCAGCCGGTTCATCCAAGGTAACTTTCCTCTCATCGCCGGAATGATCACCGTGGCCGTGTTCGCGATCCGCTTTTCCCTACGCCTTCCCGGAGTTTCCACCGCTGTCGATGAATACAAACTTAAACTCCCGCTTTTCGGGGACATGCTGACCAAGACCTCGGTGGCCCGCTTTAGCCGAACCTTGGGAACCCTGGTTTCCTCCGGGGTGCCCATCCTTCAGGCCCTGCAAATCACCCGCGACACCGCCGGAAATGCCCGCGTGAGCTCCGCCATCGAAAATATTCACGACAACGTGAAGGAGGGGGAATCCATGGTGTCGCCCATGGAGGCGAGCCGGATATTTCCTCCCATGGTCGTGTCCATGGTTCAGGTGGGCGAGGAGACCGGGCAGCTCCCCGACATGCTCACCAAGGTGGCCGATGTTTTCGAGGAAGAGGTCGATACCGCCGTGGCGGGCCTCACCTCCCTTTTGGAACCCGTGATGATCGTCATGCTGGCGTTGATTGTGGGAACCATCGTGGTGGCCCTCTTTCTCCCGCTCATCACCATCATTCAGGATCTGACGGCCGGCGGAGGGTAGGCTCGAAAAAAAGATTTTTGTGCTGGAGGTGGTTGTTTGCCGTTGCGGGGAGGATTTGAGCTGGACGCGAAATCTGCCGCGGGACATCCGCCTCACCGTTTACGATAAAACCCCGGCGCCGGCCGCGCCTTGGCCCGGGTCCATTCCCCTTCCCAACGTCGGACGGGAAGCCCACGCATGGCTCCATCACCTTTCCGAACGCTACCACACCCTGTCTCCCCACACCGTATTTGCCCAAGGCCGTCCCTTTGACCACGCGCCGGATTTTCACCGCGTGGTCCGTCGTCTGGCTCATGAAGAGAAAAATCCATCCGATTTTTGGTGGCTGGGATTCCTGTGGGAGACGGATGAC
>RGYX01000145.1 GCA_010031845.1 Verrucomicrobiota bacterium | reverse complement strand
GCCACCCGGGCGTTTGACCTCGTCAGTCCGGTAGGCTTCGGTCAGCGCGGCTTGATCGTGGCTCCCCCGCGGACCGGGAAGACCGTGTTGATGCAAAAAATTGCCAACGCCATTACGGCCAACAATCCTAAAGCGCATCTCATTGTCCTGCTGATCGACGAGCGACCGGAAGAGGTCACCGACATGGAGCGTTCCGTGAAGGGGGAGGTGATTAGCTCCACCTTCGACGAACCGCCCGATCGGCATGTGCACATCGCCGAGATGGTGATCGAGCGGGCCAAACGCCTGGCGGAGCGGGGCACGGATGTGGTGATCCTGCTCGACAGCATTACCCGTCTGGCCCGGGCCTATAACACGGTCCAACCCCACAGCGGAAAGATCCTTTCCGGCGGCGTGGACGCGAACGCGCTGTGCACATGCCGATCGGGCGGCTCATCAAAGGTGGAACTTATCACCTCGCCCTTGACCGAGCGCTCCATATCGGTCACCTCTTCCGGTCGTTCGTCGATCAGCAGGACGATGAGATGTGCCTTGGGATTGTTGGCCGTAATGGCGTTGGCGATTTTCTGCATCAGAACCGTCTTGCCCGTCCGCGGGGGAGCCACGATCAATCCGCGCTGACCAAAGCCCACCGGGCTGACAAGGTCAAACGCCCGGGTGGCAATGTCCTTCAGCTTCTCGTTTTCCAAGATCAGCCGCCGGTTGGGGAACAAAGGGGTCAAATTATCGAAATGGATCGGCGGTTTCCGCTTGGTCACATCCTCGCCCCCCACGGTGTCAACCGTGGCAAGGGAGAAGTAGTGCTCTTTCTCGCGGGGCGAACGGATCTCCCCGCTGATTTGGTCACCGCGGCGCAGGCCGTACCGGCGGATCAGCCCCGGGTTGACGTAAATATCCTCCCTCGTGGCCAGGTAGTTGTTCGATTGCAGGCGAAGAAAGCCGTAGTGATCCGGGAGAATTTCCAGAACCCCCTCACCGGCCACCCGCCCGTTCTCCAAGGCATGACGCCGAAGAATCTCAAAAATCAGCTCGTATTTGCGCAGTCCCCCGGGGTTTTCCACCCCGCCTTCGGTCGCTTTGTCGGCCAACTCTTGGAAGGACATTTTCTGCAGGTCGTCCAGACGGAGCAAAGGCCCCGTGGGACGGGGTTCTTCCGCTACGGGATCGCCCTGCCCTTCTCCCCCGCCTCCCTCGTCCGGACCCCGGCGATAATTGTCGTAATCGTCACGATATCCGCCCCCTCCGCCGTATCCACGGCGATCGCGTCCGCCGCCACGACGACGACGGAAAAATCTTTGCCGACCATAATCGTTGCGTGGACCGAAGTCGCCCCCGCCCTGACGGCCGTAATCTTGGTTTCCTTGCTCTGGTCCTTCTCCGTTCATGGTTCTCCCGCTCTTGCCACGCTGGCCACGATCGCGTCTTCAGCCCCGCCCGGGGCCGGCCAGACGCTTCGCTTGGTCGCGAAGCAGTTCCAAACTTCCTTCATTCCATAAAATTTTTTCACACTTCCGGATTTTTTCCTCCACCGTCCACTGTTTCCCAAGCCAGAAATCCGCGGCTTCCGGGGTCAGACCCCGCTCCCGCAGACGCCGTCGCGAAACCGAGGCCCGGCAGCCAACCATGGCCCGAAGGTCGAAACCCTCCTCCGCCCCCGTCTCGAAAAGCAGTGGGATAACCACGGCCACCGGGCGTTGAGGGTGGAGACGCAGGCTTTCTTGAACTTCGTGTTTCCAGATTTCACGGACGAGAGGATGGATCAGGCGGTTGACGGTGGCGTATACGGAGGGATCCCGAATCATCGCCGCGGCCAACAACCCGCGGTCCAAATCTTTCGAGGACGTTAAGACGCCCGCCCCCAGAGCGTCAACCAGTTTCCGGTACCCCTCCGCGCCACGCACGTAGAGCCCGTGGACGATGTCGTCGGCATCCATCACCTTCCACCCCATCTCCTCCAGCATCCTGCCCAGCGTGGATTTACCCGCGGCCATCGTTCCCGTGACCGCCACCACGCGGCCCGCACCGGGCTTGGCTCCGGTCGCTTCCGGGTTTATCTTAGAGAGGCTCATTGATGGCGGCCGTAGTTCAGTTGGTAGAACTCCAGATTGTGGTTCTGGCTGTCGCGGGTTCGAATCCCGTCGGTCGCCCTCCCTTTCCATAGGGATCATCCAGTCCTTTTTCCCACTGCCATAACGCCGGCCCCAAACGCGCATCCGGCACATTCAACTCGTACCAGTCCAAAAGCTCGTTGGCCCGGCCCCTCATCTCCTTCCACCGGTTCACCGCATCATCCGCCTCACGCAAGGCGGCGGATTGGGTCCGGATGTCCCCCTCGCCCTGTTCCGTTTTCAATGCCTGACGATACCGAAAAATGGCCGGACGGAGAAAAGGATCCGCCGTGGCCTCCAATTTCACCAGATCCATGGAAAGGGCGTCGGTGGGAGCATTTCCGCGCACCCCCGCCTTGGTCACTTGAGCCGCGAGGTTGCGTAGCTTGGCCATGGTTTCCTCCGGAGTAAGCGGAGTGGTGCCGCTTCGTAAATCCGGCTCGGTCAGACTCCGCCGCCACGCCTCGTCCTCCTCACGGGAATCCGACCAAAATTTTCCGGGGCAACCCACCGCCACCCACTCCTGGAGGCGGATTCGGTTGGCCGTGGCAATCGCCCGGGAAAAAAGCCGGGAAGCCAAAAGGCGTCTCGCTTCGCGGGTGAGAAAGTCGTTCGCCAACTTGCCGCCTTCCGGCCAATCCTGAATTCGGTTCAGGCTGGCCTCTTCCGTTTGGGCCAGCCGGCTCGCCACCCTTGCCCTCATGGCATCGTCCTCCGGAACCGCCTTGCCGGTACAACCCTCGGCCAGCCAACGGAATGAGCCCGCGCCTCCCCTTTTCTCCGCCGCCGCCCCAATGCGGGCGGAAAGCACCGCCGCGACCCACGAGGCAGGAAAATCCTCACCTTTTGGATTCCCCTGGATGCGACAGCGGCGGGAGGAATCCCAGCGAAGAACCGGGGGAACCGGACCATTCGGCCCCAGTTGACCTCGAATCTCCAGGGGTTTGGCGAGACGGGCGTGGGTCAATTCATCGAACAGATCCACCGCCGCCGCCGAAGCTGTCGCCACTCTTCCCGCTTCCGCCTGATCCGCCGATTCCACGCGCACCGAGACGCTCTTCCCCTCGGCACTGCCCGTCGCCGCCTCGAGGGAAAGGGCCCCGAGAAAAAAAACCCCGCCGAACAGCCCCCAGGGGCTCACGCGCTTTTTCCGGTCTTCCCTTCCCCGCCCTTGGCCGAC
>RGYX01000144.1 GCA_010031845.1 Verrucomicrobiota bacterium | reverse complement strand
ATCTCTTGTGTTACACCTACGACCAGAACGCGTGGCTGTGCAGTGAAGAGGGCGCATGTCCCCGTTGCCACGGTGTACCGTTGCCGGGGCGGGCATCCAAATACATCAACACTTTGGCTCGGACCTGGCGTGAGCTGAATCCAAAGGGAATCTTATTTTGGGAGCCGTGGGAACTCTCGGCAGGGCAGACGTACCAATGTGTGGATTTGCTCGATCCAACCTGTGTGGGACTGTCGTTACACTCGAATATTGCGGAAGTTCAGATCGGTTATCCGGCGGATCGATGGTTCAAAAACATGCTGACCAAGGCGGCGCAAAGAAACATCCCCGTGCTCGGGGAGTTGTGGACCGGAAGTCCAACAGAGGAAATGGAGCCTTTTCTGCATATCCCGACGCCCTTGGCCACCCTCCGCGCCCTTCGGGCGGTGAACGAGGCCGGAAAACTGAAGGGGATCAAGGAATATTACGGCAACCTTCCCGAACAGGAGGATCCCAACCTCCGCATGACGGGTCTCTTTTTCAAAAACCCCGACATCTCCGAGGAGGAGGCGTTGTCCCAGTTGGCCAAACCCTACCGCGAGGCTGCCCGGGAGGTCATTCGGGTTTGGAGACTGGCCTCGGAGGCGGTCGAAATGTATCCGTGGGACGTTTCCTGGTTGGCGCGGGAGATCGGTAGAAGCTCTCCGCAACACGCCATGAGCGCGGCCATTCTCAAGGGAGCCAGTTGGCAGACGCCAAGTTGGCAGGCCAACCGCCGGGTTGCCTTCATGCGAACCGACCAGTTGGAAGCGCCTAATTTCTGGATGGTGGAGGATGTCCAAATGCGCTTCGAGCAAACGGCGGAAAAACTGGAAGCCGCCCTTCGGGTGGCTGACTTGATCCAAAACAAGCTTCCGGAACCCCTGCAGCACACCTTCAGGAAGAGCATCGAGGAGATGGGGTCTTTCAGGGTACGGGTTCTGGCTTATGCCTACCATCTTCGGGAGACCAATCTGGCCAATCTGATCCGTGGGGCTTCCCGGTGGGGACTCGGGGTGAATCCGGACAATCGAAACGAGCTGCGGGCGGTGATGGTGAAAGATCAGGCAAACATGGGGACGGAGGAACCGATGGGAACGGCGATCCGCATGCTGGATGCGGATCCAAAGAAGTTTCTCCAGACCTACTTCCTGCCGCGGGCATCCTCCGGTAAAAATCAGGATTGGGCTGACTGGGGCAGTGCCGCCAATTGGACCATCACTTCTCCCAACGAATTTTTCGAGAAAAGATAATTAACCCTCTTTATTTCATCCACGGAAGGATCCCGTCTCCTTTCCTCCTTGCTGCCTTGGTGGAGGCGTTCTTGCTCGTCCAGAGTGCGGGCCGTGCGGCCGTTTCGCCTCCTTCCCCCTGGGAAACGACCGTGCGGGAGGCGGCATTTTTGAAGGAGGGAATGGCTTGTTTTCGTCATCCCCAGTATCAATACGAGTGTCTGGGCCTTGGCGGGACGGTCATGAGGGTCGGTTCCCACGGATTGACCCGTCCTGGTCCGGTAGGAACGCCCACCAACGGCCATCTACAGCACTTGCCTTACCTGTCTTACCAATCCTGGTGGGATGAAGAGGGGCACCGGCATCTCCCGTTTGAGTTGGAGGGCGGCTATGGGGTAAAGCTGGAACCCGGTGAGGTGATGAACTTTCGGCACCGTCTGGATATTTTCACCGGTTTTCTGGAAATGGATTTGGGGCTGCACGTGTCCGAGGGGGATCCAAACCCTTTCCAGAGTCTTCGGGAGATGTTTGTCACGCCGGGGGGCGTTTTGGTGATGCGGGTCAGCGATGGGGCCAATGCCCTCAAGCCGTTTCGCCTTCGGGTGGGAATCAATCAAGACGTCCGGATTTATCTTAACGGGGGGATGTATGCCAAAGCCCATGACCCTTGGATCGGGGAGGGCGAGGGCAAGACGCAGGGACTTTTGGTGGTAGCCAAGCGCCCTAAATCCTGCACGGCCACGCTGGCGATTGCCATGGAGGGAGGAGGGGGGACATCCGTCGATGCAAAATCCATGGAACTCGGGTCCACCAAGCCCGGTAAAACCGTCACTTTTTATATTGCCCCCGGTTCATCCTATGAAATGGGAGACCCGGCCACGGTTGCCTGGAAAAAAGCCGAGGCGGCGAAGTCCCGGGGTTTTCAGGCGCTACGTCAGGAAACCGCCCAATGGTGGAAGGATTACTATGGCCGATCCTCGGTCTGCCTCCCCGACCCTGCCTTGCAGAAGTGGTTTGTCCGCTCCACCTATTATCTGGGGGTGTTTTTCGGCAACACCGATATTCCGCCCGGATGCAACGGGACCAGCATCGAGAGTTTTGCCGGTGCCATCTGCCCTGAATATGACCTGGTGTTGAATCAGATGGCCTTGCTGTATGGCAACCATTTCCAGGAGGCCCGCCGGGTAGTGGGATGGTTGGAGCGGTCGTTGCCCCGGGCGGAGAGATACGCCACGGAGGGACTGACGCTTCATCAGACCTCCGTAAAATATTCGGGAGGGGCGAAGTTTGGTCCCTTGATGGGTTATGACGGGACCATTCTGGTTCCGCCGACGACGGGGGAGGGGATTTGGGCCCACGAGGATTTTGCGGGAAACAATGCGGCACTGATAGCGCTGAATTATGTCGATTGGAGCGGGGACGACCGCTGTGAAGCCCTGGCCAAGAGAATCCTCCGAAAGACCACGGAAATTTCGGTGGAAGATCTGCAGTGGCGTCCCGACTTTGAGTCCTACCTCAACCGGAACATGCCGGCGACGGTGCAGCAGGCAGGGACACTGTTCGGGTTGCGGGAGTCGATCCGGCGGGGGGTGGCAGAACCGGAATGGAGCGAAAAGGCTGAAAAAATTCTGATCCCGACGGCCGAATTCAGGGGCAAGAAACTGCTGGCCGTGGGACCGGGGGCCAAACTGGAGGAAAATGCCGGCGATGCGACCTGGTTAAGCCCGGCATGGTATTACCGGGTGATGGCGGATGGGGATCCGATTGTCGCCGACAGTTACGCATTGTTCCGCACATCCAAAACGGGAAATTACACCTTCAATAACGGATGGATGGGGGTGGTGGCGGCAAAACTCCGGAACGGTGAGGAGGCCGTACGCTGGGCAAAAAACTTTCTACAAACCGGGGTGACATTATTTCATGACTCCTGTTTCGGGGAGTTGGTGGCCGATTTTGAAGACTTTAAGAAGACCCCGGAGGTGGCCGCCCATGCGGCGTATCTTTGCAATCTGACCCAGATGTTGCTGGATGGGGATGATGCCAAGGAGGTC
>RGYX01000143.1 GCA_010031845.1 Verrucomicrobiota bacterium | reverse complement strand
CCGCCTACGTTCTTCTCTCGCGCAACTGGTACTTCTGGTAGGCATGCAAATTCGCCCGCTCTCCGCCGCCGCCTTGCTGCTCCTCCTATCTTCAATATCCCATATCCCATATTCTACCTCGGCACTGGCCGAGGATCCCTCTCCGGCCGATCGTCTCTTCTCGCTCATCAACGCCGAGAGAACGAAAGCCGGCGTTCCACCCCTTGCCCGCAGCGCCAAACTGGATGGCTTGGCCGCCGAGTGGGCGGGAGTCATGGCCTCCAAAAACAGCCAGGAACACCGCCCCCTCTCCAAAGCCCTGCTGAACGCCAACGGATGGAAAAATCTCTCGGAAAACATCTATGGACCGGTCGAGGACGGATCGGCCAAGGCGATTTTTCAGGCGTGGATGGGTAGTTCAGGGCACCGGGAAAATCTCCTGCGGGATTCCAGCACCCTCGGAGGAGTGGGTATCGCCAAAACCAAGTCCGGCGCGGTCTGCGCCGTTTTCAACGGTGCCCAACCCGCTCCCCCTCCTCCTTCCACCGCGACCCCCAACTCCTCGCCAGACAGCGACGTGGCCTTCCCCGGCGTGGGCATGCCGGACTTTGTTCCCAAAACGATGCGGGATCCGGCAGCCGCCCTCCCTTCCAATTCCGACGGAAGAAAACTTAATCAACTTGGCCGAACAAACTTATAAGTCGCTGCCGGGTCTTGCGTGATGGCTGATTTTTTCGGAAAATCGCCTGATGCAGGAAGTGCAAACCCGGGATCGTTGGTCGAAGTTCGGCAAGTGGGCCGGTCTGGCCGCCTTCTCCTTCTTTTTGGCCAAGGGAATTCTTTGGCTGGCAATTCCCGGCCTGATCATCGGAAGTTGCGCCAAATGACCGCCCCCGCCGTCCCGAACCCGGACGGCATCATGGCCCGCCTCAAGGCCGGCACCGCCGCCCAACATGCGGTGGCCGAATCCAAACCTCTCGAAGCCGCCCTGATTGATGGCTCGATCGGCCGGGCCCAATACCAAAAATATCTGGCCCAGCGATGGTTGATCCATCGCGAACTGGAATCGGCCACCGACCGGGCCCTAAAAACCGATCCCCGAATCTCATCCCTCAAGCTCCCCACCCTGTATCAGACCAAAAATCTGGAATCAGATCTGGCCCGACTCCAAACCAACCTCAAATCGATTCGCCCCCTTTCCGGCGCCTCCGATTTGATCGAGAAAATCCAAAAAGCCGCACCCGCGACTCTCATGGGAATTTTTTACGTCTTTGAAGGCAGCAAAAATGGGGCCCGCTTTATCGCCAAGGCGTTGGCCCAGGCTTGGGGCCTAAGCGACACGGATAGTTTTCGTTACCTTGATCCGCATGGAGAGGAGCAACGGGGACTTTGGTTAAAATTCCGGTCCGACATGGATGCGATCGCCTGGACGCCAGCTGAGCAGGATCAGATGGTGCGGGCAGCCCAGGCAACCTTCGACGCCATCTCTTCCCTTGACGACGCCATCCACGCCGGCTGAATCAAATACTAAGGAGTCCAGTTCGGGTTGTCTTGGACCGCCGCTGGGTTTGCCCAACGACGCATATCCTTGAGTTCCTCGTACCCCAACAAACCCACACTTCCATCCAATTGAGCGGTAACAGCCTTGCCTCCATAATTCATGCGAACTTGTCCGTAGGTTCTTGCCGAGCCCTTGGAACTCCATTGAGAAGGCCAACGGGGCGATGAGTTTGGGGCTGTCACGTAATAGTACCCATCGACATTCTTTCCCCGAGACGGGTCCAGTCCCCAGGCAGATGAAAAAACAATCAGCATAGAGGGTTTAACCGCTTGGGATAAACGGGTAACACAGATTCCGTTGGTTGTGTACGAGTAGGCTGGTTGGCCGTTTTCATGTCCTCCGACGAAGTAAGAATTCATGCCCATACTTGGGGAGGCGCTGATCAAATAACTGTGATTGGGGTTCTGGGGATCCAGTGCCGAGGCCCTTTCATTGACCAAGACGGCACCTTCGAGTTGATAATTCAAGTAAGGGGCCAATCGCCACGGCCATCGATCTGCCTGACTACTACCTTCAGGAAAATTTTGCCCCCGGTTGTCCGATGCGTAGCCATTTTCATCATACCCCTTCAAAAGGACACCCTCCTGGTCTTGAGTCGCTGCCAAATAAGCCGTGATAAGATTTTTTGCAGCGGAGGTTTCGGCAGCTTTTTCACCTGCTTGACGAGCCCGCCCCAATACCGGGGTCACCAACCCAGCCAAAAGCGCCCCGACGAACATCACGACCAAAAGCTCAACAAGCGAAAAACCGGATGGGCGATGCAAATTCACCTTAACGACCTGATCGACCACTAGTCCCGGGCATGCCTTCGAGAGCGAAGACATCCAAGACTGACCATCGCCAAAACAAACAGGGAGGAGGTTCCGGGCTCAGGAATCAGAGCCGGTCCAAACCCGGCGCTCTCCATGGAGTAAAAACGTGCGGTGGTAGCTTGCGGAGTACTGCTTATTCCAACCAAACCAAATCCAAAATTGGTGGAGGATGACGTAATCCAAGAGTTCACGGTGCTGGTAACATCAACTTGATAAACACCCGCCGAAGTCATGACGAATTCCCCTATTTTTGAAGTGCTCGAAAAATTTGCAGGATACCAAACGGTGAGGTCCGCATTTTGCGATTCGGAGAAAACGGAGGAAAGGGCATAGATGCCCAATTGAAAAGAACCCGTTGAAAGATAAGTGTAATTGGGCGGCCCCTGATAAGACGGATCCACGGCCTGAGGAGTTTTAAAATCCTTAAGGGTTAGCTGAAGATATTTTTTATCGCCCAAAGCAAAGCTGCTGAGATCATCAAATCGAACCCCGGCAAAATTAAAGTGCCCGTTGTAGGTTGGGTCTACACCAAGGATCTGAACCCCAGCGTGGAAGGTTCCCGCATCGATCGTTTTCGTCCTGACTTCAGAGTAGGATTGATACGCATAGTAGGTGTCCGCATCGTAGCTGGCTCCGACAGTTGCTGCGAATGCAGGGACTCCAAAGAGCACGTAACAAAGGGAGATAATTGTAATTTTTTTCATAACGAGATGGGTAATGTTTTAATTTTCCACGCAATCCCTCTTTTTGCAACCGACCAAGGACAACCCAATGGCGATTATTCGTAAAGGAATAAGGCACCCATAAGAAAACCTAATCATGAGCTCATTTAAAATCTGTATGTCGTTGTTGGCCAATATATTGTTATTTTATACCCTATCGCTCTAAACAAGGAAATTTTAGAACCAACTTTGCGAAAAGCAGGAAATCCGCTAGATACTTCAGCCATGTCCGACTTCGACCTAAA
>RGYX01000142.1 GCA_010031845.1 Verrucomicrobiota bacterium | reverse complement strand
GCCTCGTTTTTTTATTTTATCGGACGAAAGAAATTGATCCGTCACACGCTCCAGGCAGGGCGTGAAACCGAACCAACCGGTTCAAAGAACTCCCCGAAGCCTTGCTTGGCACCGGGTGGAGAGCGATTCGAGAATCTTTTTCTCCCAAGCGCTAACTTCCTGTTCCGTTAAGGTTCGCTCATGGGAACGGAATTGCAAGCGACAGCCTAAAGACAGAAACCCTTTGGGCACTTTGGCCCCGGAAGGGTCCCGGAACCGGTCAAATACCATCAACCCCTCCATTTCAGCTGGGGCGGAGGATCGGATGGCTTTCTCGACCTCTGCGTACGAAACAGTTTCCGGCAACACCAAAGCCAGATCCCTTTGCACCCCGGGAAAAATACTGACCTCGCGATAGGCCGCACTCTGGAGTTGACCCAGCTTCAGAACGCCCTCCGCCACATGGACGGTCGCTTTAATGCCGACGGTTTTCTTCTCGACTGCGGAAACCTCGCGCAAGGATCTGGGTTCATCCAGTCCGGCAAATCTCTCCCGCAGTTCCTGCCAGACTCCCTTGAGGGTAAAAAAGTCTGTTGCCAGCTCCGCATCGTCCCAGTTCACGGGTCTTTCCCGACCCGCAACCAAAACCGCCAGTCGCATCTCCTCTTGAGCCCCCTTGCCGACCACCCGTCCGATTTCGAACAACTTAAGATCATTCTGCCCACGGGAAATATTTCGGCCGGCAGAAGCCAGCAATCCGGGAAGCAAAGATTCGCGATAAGCCGCCGCTTCGGGCCCTGCCGCCACGGTGAGAGGCACGTTTTTACCTTCCTCCATGCGAACCAGACTGCCGGAGAGGGCCTCGAAATACCCGCGTTCCACTAAAAAGGAACGGATGGCCCGGCGCTCCAGATCCTGCCGATCCTCTTGGGATAGACCCTCCGCCAGAGAATCGAGGACCGCCGGGACTTTCTCCAAATCCGCCAGACGGATGAGTTCCTCCAGCAAATCTGTTTCCTCACGGATATCCCGCCGCCAGGAAGGAGGAACCCACCCGGCCTTTTCCTCGCGAAAACCCAGGGCCCTCAATCGGTCAGCCAGCCCCTTGGGATCCTTTTTTAAGCCGAGGATTTTTTCAACCCGCTCCATGCGCAGAGGAACAGAGGTGTCGGGAGTGGAAGCCGGCAATCCCACGGAAAGCGCGCCTTCCACCTTGTCCAGCGCCCCACAATCGGAAAGAAGCTGAATCACCCGGTGCTTGGCTTGATCCACGAGGGTGGGGTCAAGCCCACCACGACCAAAACGCCGTGAGGACTCCGTGGGCAATGAAAAACGACGTCCGGTCTTACGAACTCTCCCTGCAAGGAAAGAGGCCGATTCCAGGAGAATGGTTTGGGTTGCTTTGTGCACCGAGGAATCCTTGCCACCCACCACCCCGGCTAAAGCAACCGGCCCCTGCCCGTCGGCAATCACCAGATCCTCGGAGGTTAAAACATGTGTCCCTCCGTCCAATCCGGCCAACTTCTCACCGGGTTTCGCCCGGCGAACCGTGATGGTATTACCCTGCAACCGTTCCGCATCAAAGGCATGTACCGGTTGCCCCACCTCCAGCAGGACATAGTTGGTCACATCCACTAGGAGACCCAGGCTTCGCATCCCGCAAGCCGCCAATCTTTTCTTCATCCAATCCGGTGATGCAACATCCGGACGAACTCGCAAGGCCGTCAACGTATACAAAGGGCAGTCTTTCGGGTCTTCCACTTGAATTTTCCAACCGGTCAACGGGCTGTCGGATGTTGGGGAATGCGCCGGACGGTTTTTTCGTGCAACTCCCAAGGCCCCAAGCTCCCGTGCCAATCCCTCCACCGAGGCCAAATCCGGCCGATTCGAGGTGATTTCCACCTCCATCACGGTTTCCCCGGGGAACAACTGTTCCAACGGAACACCGAGCTTGGTTTCACGTGAAAGGATCAGTAAGCCCTCCGCATCTTCCGCCAATCCCAGTTCCTTGGCCGAACACAGCATTCCTTCCGAGGTCTCGCCCCTGAGTTTGGCCGACTTGATCGTCATTCCGTCCGGAAAAACCGTTCCCGGTTTGGCCAGCGGAACAATATCCCCAGCCTGATGGTTTTTTGCCCCACAAACTACCTGGCGGGGACCGCTGCCATCATCCACCAGGCACACCGTCAAACGGTCCGCATTCGGATGCGGTTTCTTTTCCAAAATCTTGGCGGAGACCACTCCCTTGACCTTGATCCCCGTGGAGGTGATGGAAATGACCTCCGTTCCACTACGCGTCAGACGGTCGGCCAATTCCTCCGTGGTTCCCTTCCAGTCACACCACTCCCCCAGCCACTCGAGGGAAACTTTCAAGCCGACCCCGGCTTTGATGTGGTGGAGGCATTCATCCTGGAAATTCGGTCCCGCAAACGTGCGGCTTCCTCGTAGTTCTCACGGGCTACATGGCCTTGCATCTCTTTTTCCAACTCTTCCCGGGTCGCCCTCTTGCGGGCCGGCCTTTTCCCCCGATGAACCAGATCTTTCTGCGACTCCATCAAAGCGGCCTCAAGCGGTACGGAGAATTTTTCATAGCAAACTCCACAACCCAGACGCCCGGTTTTTTGCAGTGTTTCCAAAGAGTACCCGCAGGCCGGACAGGTTGTCGTAGAGGGAATAACAACCTGTAAGGCCTCCTGAATGATCCAGTCAGCCGCCACGAATTCCGTGGAATGGCTGACCCCGGAACTACGGGCACAATCCTCACATAGATCGACTTTTTTCAGATCCCCACCCACCACGGTCGTCATGAAGACCGTGGCTGGCTTGCGGGCGCACTTCTGGCAGTCCACGGCGTTGGCTTCAGGCCGGGATGGGTGTCCCGGTGGTGGTGACCAGTTTACGATAACTCTGGATCAGCTCGGCGGTCTTTTTTCCGGGCTTTCCGTTGCCCACCGACCGACCATCGACCTCAATGACCGGAATGATCTCGGCTCCCGTGCCGGTAAGGAACATCTCCTCACAGGTGAAAAGATCGTAACGACGCACGTCGTCCTCCCGGGCTTCCCAGCCGGCCTTGCGGGCCAATTCCAACACCGTGGTGCGGGTGATCCCGTTCAGCGCCCCGGAGGAGAGTTTGGGAGTGACCAACGCCCCGTGCCGGAGGAAGAAAATATTGTCCCCGGAGCACTCGGAGACCAATCCCTGGGGATTGAGCAGGATCACCTCTTGGGCTCCCGCCTGCTGGCCCTCGATTTTGGCCAGGATGTTATTCAGGTAGTTCAGGGATTTGATTCCCGGGTCCAATGCGGCTGGCGAATTCCTCCATGTGGCCCCGGTGACCACCTTCAGCC
>RGYX01000141.1 GCA_010031845.1 Verrucomicrobiota bacterium | reverse complement strand
AACGGGTGAGGCGGAAAAGCCCCAAAAGCCGGAGGTCAGCGTCCCGAGCGGGTGAAGCGGGTGCGAAGGGAGATGTGGCGGGTTTGCGGGAGAATAAATTTCTTCAGCTCGATTTCGATCCATGGGAGGCGAAATTTCCGAAAAGCAGCTTGGGCAAGTTCGGAGGCAAGTTTTTCGATCAGTTTTCGTTGGCCTTGTCGGGCGGTGGACTGGAGGAGAAGGCTGAGCGAGTGATAGTCGACCGTATGTTCGAGGCGGTCGGAGGTGGCGGCCTTTTTCAGGTTGGGCACGGGAAAGACAACCGTGCAAAGAAGTTTCTGGGGCCGGGCTCTTTCACGTTCGGGCACACCGACCCGGCAGGGGTCAACGAGCGAAAGGGTGGGGGACATCAGGAGATAAGATTAAGATGAAGATGAAGATGAAGGAAGGCTACAGACTGCAGGCGGTAAGCGAGTGGGGAGATGAGGGAGAGAGATGAGGATGAGGATTAGGATTAAGATGAGGGGGCAGGGCGGGGGCGACGGACGAGGGCGAAGAGGATGAAAAGGAGTTCGAGAAGGGCGAAGAGGCCGACATAGAACTGGCCGCCGTTGCCGAATCCGTAGCTGTGAAGGCCTTTTCCGAGGACGAAGTTCACTCCGTACCAGGCCATGAGAATGGTGAGGAAACAGGCGATCGAGCCGACGGCGAGGCCGTAACCGCCCCACCAACCGCCCAAGCGGCCGTGGAGGAGAATGATATAGGAAAGCAGGGCGATCAGGGCCCAAGTCTCCTTGGGATCCCAGTCCCAGAAGCGACCCCAGGAGTAGTTGGCCCAGACTCCGCCGAGGATGACGCCGGCGGCCAGAAGAAGAACGCCGATTTGAAGGCAGCGATAGAGTTGGATCACTCCGGCATCGGTGACAGACGGAAGGGCGCGGGCTTGGAGTGAGCGGAAGACGAGAAAATGTCCCAAGGCGGTGGCGAGGGCGAAGGCCCCGTAACTCAGGGTGATGGTGAGGACGTGGATGGTCAGCCAAAAGTTGCTGCGGAGGACGGGGACGAGGGGATTGAGCGAGGGGTCGAGGACGGCGGGCTGCAGGTCGGAAGCAACCAAGGCAAGAATGACAACCGGCGAGGCGGCAAGAAGGTAGGCGGGGGTGCGGTAGCGGGAGGCGAAAAAAATGGCGAAGAGAGAGGTGCCGAACGCCACCCAAAGAATGCTTTCGTACATGTTGGTCACGGGCGGCCGGCCGGCGATCCAGATGCGGACGGCAAAACCGGTGACCAGAAGCAGGGAGCCGAGAAGAGAGAAAGCCCAGCCGAGGGAGAGGGTGCGGGATGATTTTTCTTTTCCGGCGGCGACAAGAAGCAGGGCGGCCAGCAGCCAGCAGACCCAAGCCCAGCGGAAGGGATGAAACTTCAGATAGAGGACTTCCAGGGCGAGCTTGGTTTGGGGAAGGCGGGCGTGACTTTGAATTTCCGAAATTGCGGAGGGGGATTTGATTTGTCCTGAGGCCGGTGCCCAAGGGGCGCCGGGGAGAGAGCCCTCGGGAGGCGGGATCATCCGCATGGCCTCGCCCGAGAGAATCGACTGCAAAAGGTTCACACGAAGAGTGACGATCTGCGCAGCCGCAGCGGCCGGGGGTACGGAATCGCGCGAACCGGAGGCACGGGCCGATTCGGCCATGGCGGACAGTTGGGCCAGACGGGGCAGGGCGGAAAGGCGGCGAAGTGAGAAGAGACGAGTGTGCTCGGTGAGTCCGAGTTCCTGACGGAGGGAGGGATCCTCGACCAAGAGAATCGGCTCCTGATCCCATCCGGCCGGTTCCATCCAAAGCGAGAGGATTAGCCGGCGAGCACCGACCTTGCCCAGATCGGGGAGTTGGACGGAGGTCCGGCCTGTCAGGGTGGTGGCGATTTCCTGGGCGAAGGACAAAAAGGGTTTGATGCGGCCGCGATGCTGGATGGCCAACGAGTCGAACGAGGGGTCGTCCGGCACGAGAGAGGCCTCGGTTTGGGCCGCCTGAAGGTTTGTTCCGGCGGCCAGCAGGAACAGGAAAAGGAGGAAAAGACGGTTCATGAGGTGGGGAAAGGTTCTCGACGAAGATAGAACATGGAAAAGATTCCCACCACCATGAGAAGAGAACCGCTCCATTTCAGGAGCCAACCGGGATCATGGAGGACTTGTAGCGTGGTGCGGTTCAGGTTTTGCGGATCCCAGCCGGCTTGCGAGAATTTGTAGGAGAGTCCGGTGATCTGGGGAAGAAGTCCGGGCGGGTAGGTCGCAGGTTGGTTCATTTCCAGTTGGGCGGGTACGGTGAGGTTCTTTTTCTCCTCCGCAAAGGTGACCGTGGCGCGGAAGTTGGCGGGCTCATCGGTGCCGGGATCGCGGGGCACCTCAAAGGAATCGAGACGGATGGTGAAGGGGAGAGGTTGAAGCTCGAGTCCGAATCCGATGCGGGAGGCGATGTCACCGACCTGCAGGACGGAGGAGGAACCGGAAGAGATCCAAAAAGCGGGGCCTTCACGTCCATCCATAGCCCGCAGGCGGGCATGGATGGCGGGGCGACCGGGTTGAGCGGAAGGCTTTTCCTCCGGAATGGTGATCGTCTCGATCCGACCCTTGGGTTCCCAGGTTAAAAACTTTGCCGACCAACCGCGCCACCCCGGGGAGAAGGTGTCGCCGGGGCGGATGGTGCCCGTGACCGTGGGCCCGGAGGCTGGGAGGCCTAGGTAGGTCAGGGAGCCCGGGGTCGGACCGGGAGCGAGCAGAAGGCGGGAGGGAGCGGAGAGTTCCGTCCGGGTGCCTTCCAGCATGACGAGAATGGCGGGGTTGTCGGGGCGATCTCCATCGGTGGTTGGTTGGCCCTCGCGGAGGACAAGGTTAGGCCAGTAGCGAGCGACCAGGATTTTTGTCCCGGAAACATCGTCCAACGTGCGGTTGAGGAGATCGGTCAGGCGGTAAACCTCCCCCGTGCCATCGGGCCGGAGGATTTCCACCTCCAAGGGATCCCCGTCGCGGCGGGAGCCGAGAAAAAACCGGAATCCGCCGGGAGATCCGGTGGTGTTGTGGACGATGGGTTGGGAAGGTTCGTGCGCGAGGACCATCTGGGTTTCGCGATAGGCGGGGGCTGCAGCCGGGCGTTGGTCTTTGGGCAAAGAGGGGAGAAATTCCACTTTCGCTTGTGCGCCCAAATCGGCTTGGGAATCAGCGGGTGAACCCAAAGCGAGGGAGAGACGGAGGGGTTCCGGGCCAAAGGGTCCGGTCAGTTCGAGGGTGCAACCGGGTCCAGGGGAGGAGGGATCAGAAACGAGAGATGTTTTTTCCGTAGAGCGGGAGGTGTAGCCGTCGATGACCAGTTGGGTGTCGGAGCCCG
>RGYX01000015.1 GCA_010031845.1 Verrucomicrobiota bacterium | reverse complement strand
GAATTTTCGACGACCGAGCAGGTCAAGATGGTCGCGAACGATCCGGGCTTCCAGGCTTTCCTCCTGACCGCGGGCCGCCAACTGAAGCAGCAGGGCTTCGGAAAGATTGCGTGCGGCGACGCCGGCAGGGTGGAAGGATTGAACCAAGGCCAGGGAGTCCCCGGCGGTCGGGAGAGAAATTTTTGCGGCGACGGCAATTTCCGGGAGTTCACTCCGCAGAAAACCGTCCTCATCGAGGTTACCGATAATTTCCTCCGCCCCGGCGCGGACTTCGTGGGAGGCAGAGGTCAGGGAGAGTTGCGCGTGGAGATGATCGGTCAGGGACTCGGGAAGAACCTTGGACTCAAGAAGGGCTTGGCGGGGGTCGAGTCGGGGTTGGTTGGGGCGGGCGGATGAGGTGGGCCAGTCGGAATCCGGTGGGTAGGAATCGGAATCCTCCCCGGTTTCCGGAGTCTCCCCCGGCTCGGCGGATTCCAGCGGGGGCATTTCTTCCTCCAGGACAGGATTGGTTTGGAGTTCCGTTTGCAGGAGATTCTGTAGTTCCAAGGCGGGAGTCTGCAGGAGTTGCAGCGACTGCTGGATCTGAGGGGAGATCGAAGTCGTCTGGCGAAGGGAGGGCTGCAGGGAAAGGGACATGGTCTGCATTTTGGGATTGGGAAGCGCTTGAAAAAAGGCAAAAGGTGACATGGCCATGGTCACTCTCACGGTGCTGGGAAGCGGTAGTCGGGGAAATTCCCTGCATCTCGAGCATGGAGGGCGGGCCATTTTGGTGGATGCCGGGTTGAGCGCGAAGCAACTGGAGTCCCGCATGGCGCAGGTGGGGGCGGACGCGGCGGAGCTGTTAGGCGTGATTTTGACGCATGAGCACGGGGATCACTCGGGGGGGCTGAAAACCTTCCTGAAAAAAAGGCGATGCCCGGTGTATGCCTCCCATGGGACAAAAGATGCCTTGGAGCCGCAACTGGCCACGGCGGAGTGGCGGGCTTTTGAAGCGGGGGCGAAGGTGGAGATCGGGGGATTTCTGGTCGAAACCTTCCCCGTGCCGCATGATGCGGCCGAACCGATCGGCATGAAGATCCACGCGGGGCCGGTTCGAATCGGTTTGGTTTCCGATTTGGGGTATGTAACGCGGCTGGTGGTGGAGCGGTTGAAGGGATGCACCGCGCTGATCCTGGAGGCCAACTACGATGAGGCGATGTTGCGGGAAGAGGAGAGAAGGCCTTGGTCCGTGAAGCAGAGGATTTCGGCGCGCCACGGGCATTTATCGAACGGGGCGGCCGCCAAATTGGTGGAGGAGGTTGCGGGGCCCGAACTCCGGGACCTTTTTCTGGGTCATATCAGCGAAGATTGCAACCGGCCGGAGTTGGCGAGGAAGGCGATCGAGGAGGCCCTGCAGAGGGCGGGCAGAAAAGGGGTGCGGGTGCATGAAACGTGTGCCGATGAGGTGGGGGAGAGGCACGAAATTCGGGTTTGAGGGGGTGGAAAAAGGGTTGCACCAGCCTCCGGGTGGGGAGATCATTTCTTTTGCATCGCGGGCGTAACTCAGTTGGTAGAGTGCAACCTTGCCAAGGTTGATGTCGAGGGTTCGAATCCCTTCGCCCGCTCCGCCATCCATCCGGAGGGTAGAAAAGGATGGGTCAGGGTATATTTTGGGGACCAATCCCTTTGCCCGCTCCAGCGAAGCGAGAGCGGGAGAAATCTAACCTGCCAGAGGCGTAATTTGGTTGGCACGGGGAAGGTCTTGCGGGGTGCAATCCCTTCGCCCGCTCGGTTTAGGATATGAAAGATGGAAGACGGGATCTAGGAACTGATCACTTACCTTTAGGATAACGTTTAGATATTTTCGAAATCATGTATCGGTGATCGTTTCGCCGAGGCTTGATGCGGGATTCTGAGTAGATAGGATTTTGGATTGATGAACTTTCTTTGGGGAAATTCCGTTGCCTTGTCCTGGATGTGGGGGCTGGGGCTCTTATACGGGCTGTTTGGTCTGCTGGCCTTCGCCATCCCCAACGCCCTGGGCTTGATGCTCTTCGGGGCGTTAACCCAGGTGATTGCCAAGCGGGGAGGCAACGGGCCGGATGCCTTGGGTTCTTTCTTTGCCAACTGGTCCCGGCCCTACCGTTTGGTCTTTTTTCTCTACCAGATTCTGGCCATCACCCTGACCCTTTTTGCGCTCGTCCGCTACGCTTGGCAGCCCCTGGGGTTGGAGCCCTCGGGCCTTTATCTTCTCCTCACGGTGTTGGTCATTTTGGCCGCGGCCACCCTTTTTGGAGAGGAGTTTGACATCCGCCGGATCAAGTTCAGCCACGGGGTGCTCGGATTGATTGCCTTGGCGGCGATCGTGGTGCTGTGGGTCCAGTTGCCCGACATCGGCAGCGGCCAGCCGATGATGACCGGGGCCAATCCTTTCATGGGCTTGAATTTCTGGGGCTATGCGGTGCCGATCTGCGTCGGGTTGATTTTGGGCCCATGGCTTGACCTGCAACAGTGGCAGAGAGCCATTCAGATCCAGAGGGAGGGAAAATCGCCCCTCCTGAGTTATGGATTTGGCGGAAGTTTGTTTTTTCTCCTGCTTTTGGCCCACGGAAGTCTGGCCCTGTGGGTGGCCGGCCAAAACGGGATGGTGCCGATGCGCCCGGGAATCGACGGCCTAAGTTACGGGGAGGACGGCATCACCCGGTTCCTGTGGGCGGTGGCCGCCGCCCATCCCTGGGCTTTTGGCGCTTATATGGTGACTTTGTTCATCATGACGCTGACCACGCTCGACAGCGGATATGTCTCCCTGCGGTGGTATTTGAGCAAGTCCGGTGGAGCGAGCCGATCGTTCCCCCTGAGTCTTCTGCCCGAGGCCCTGCTTGGATCCCCCTTGCCAACGCTGATTTTCACGGGCTTCTTCACCGTGGCGGCGGTGTGGCTGAAGCTGGAGTTGGAATATTTCATGATTTTCTACGCGACCTTTTTTGTGGGGTATGCGGCTTTGGCTTTGGTGCGGGCTTTTCACACCGGGCAAGGGAACGCCCTTCCCCAGGTGAAGATGTTTTGTGTGGGCAGCGTGGCGGTGGTTATTTTTGCCTACGGTTACTTCCTGTCCAATCCCTGGGGAATGATGGTGGGGTCGGTTTTGCCGGTGGGCTATGTCATCTGGATGCTTTTGAAGCCGGGCGCGGCGCATGAATTTGTGGGCGGCGTCGAGGAACTGGAAAAAACAGCCGGCGGTCCCCGCGGGGAACTTGTGATGCAGGAGGAGAAGGAGGAGGGGATCGAGCCGGGTCGGGTGGTGCCTTTCCCCAAGGGCGGAGTGGAAGTGACGACCGATTTGTTCGGTCATTTCGAGGGGAAGTGGTTCGTCCACACTTTCGTGGCCACCTATGCCGACACGAATTCCGTGGGGAACGTCTACTTCGGCATGTACGCCATGTGGGTGGGGAAAACGCGCGAACTGTTTTTCAACCGTTGTCTGCCAAAATTCAATCTAAAGACCACCCCGTATTATATTTTAACTCGCTCGTTTGAGCACAAGTTCATGCGGGAGACGCGGGAATTCGAGCGGGTCAGCGTGAAAATCAAGGTAGGGGAATACAACCGGAAGTTTGTCACGCTGGAGCATGCGATCTTTGATTCCGCCGGCAACCAGTTGGGCAAGGGGAAGCAGCAGTTGATTTTCGTCTCTTCCGCCGACTACAAGCTCCTGGACATTCCCAACGAAGTCTACGAAGCCTTTGTGGCTTACGCCTGATTTCTATCCGGCGAGTTCCCGGGCCCGGGCGAGCGCCTTGTCCCGGTCGAGAAACTTTCCCTCCAGTTGTTCGTCCATCAACTGGTGGAGAATTTTGCCCATTTTGGGTCCGGAAGGGATCCCGATCCCCTGCAGGTCGTGGCCGGTGACGAGCGGTTTGGGTTTGATTTCCTCCTGGGAAAATTCCGACTGTTTGGCGACCAGAAAGCGGTGAATGTCCAGTTCTCCATGGCTGGAGGAGCAGTCGATGCGGTGGAGTTCGAGTTCCTCTGAAAAGGTGGGTCGGGCCAAAAGTCGTTTCAGGGTGCTGACGCGCATCTGCGGCGCGTCTTTGAACGCCATGTGGTTGGCAATACAGGCGCTGATCGCCGTGATGTCGTCGTTGGAGAAGCGGAGGCGCCGCAGGATCTCCTCGGCCATGCGGGCTCCCACTCCCTCGTGTCCGAAGAAACGGATGCGACCGGAGGGTTCGGTCCGGGAGGTGCGGGGTTTTCCGACATCGTGCAACAGGGCGGAAAAGGCCAAGACGGGAGACGGGTGCTTCAGATGGGTGAGCAACAGCCGGGTATGAATCCAGACATCGCCTTCGGGATGGTGCTCCGGGGATTGGGCGCAGCCGCGCATTTCCAGGAGCTCGGGGAGCCAGGCGGCGATCAGTCCGGAGTCGTGGAGCAGATCCATTCCGCGGGCGGGATCGGGGCTCGTGAAAATTTTTACCAACTCATCCCGAACGCGTTCCGGGGCGAGGCTTTTGGATTCCGGTGCGAGGCGGGTGATGGCCTCCCAGGTATGGGGCTCTATTTGAAAGCCCAGTTGAACGGCAAAACGAACGGCACGGAAAAGGCGGAGTCGATCCTCGGTGAATCGGGTGGCGGGATCCCCAATGGCCCGGATGGTTTGGGCGGCGAGGTCGGACTTTCCTCCCACATAATCGAGAACTTCGTTTTTCAGGGGGTCAAAGAACATGCCGTTGATCGTGAAGTCGCGGCGCTTGGCATCTTCCTCGGCCGTGGTGAAGGTGACCGAGGATGGGCGACGGCCATCGAGATAGGGGCCGTCGACCCGGAACGTGGCGATTTCAAAGACTTGATCCCCTTGCGCGTCGCGGAGGTGGCGATATCCACATCCGGATAGGGCCGGTTCAGAAGCGCATCCCGAACGCAGCCCCCGGCGTAAACGGCGCGGTGGCCAGCCAGGGACAATTGACGGACGACCTCCTCAGCGGCGATATGTCGGATCATTTTTTTTGCCGGAGGATGGAAGGGTGAGATAGGCCAATCCACCAAAGAGGCTCCAAAACAGGCCCAGCCCGTGGATCATGAGGGAGTAGGCGATCGCGGCCTCGGGATCCGGGCTGATGCCCAAATGGGGAAAAAGATAGACCATCATGGCCTCCCGAACACCGTGGCCGCTGACGCTGATCGGAAGGGCGGCGGCGGAGAAGATGAGAACCAGGATAAGGCCGGCGAGGGAGTAGTTGATGGGGAGGTGGAGGGAGCGGGCCAACAGGGTGGCTCCGCCGAAACTTGTCAGGTGGACGGCCAAGGAGACGGTGATGAGCCCCACGGTGGTCCATCCCCCGTGCATGACATCCCGCATGGCGTGCAAAAGATCGAGAATGACGGAGCGGCCGGGAAGTTTGGCGGGAAGGGGAAGCTTGGGAAGAAAGCCCGAAACAACAAAGGCGAGGAGGATGAGAAAACCGCCCAAGGGTCCCAGCCAGGGGAGGGCACGGGCGAGGGGGGCGAAGGTGGCGTCAGCGAGCAATCGATCCGAGGCTCCGGGAAGAAAGAGGAGTCCGAGCCCAAAAAGGGCGGTCACGCCGAACACCCGGTCCAATAAGATCGCCAAGGTGGAACGGGCTTTCTGCTCGGGAAACCAACGGATGAGATAAAAAAGACGGACGGCATCCCCCCCCGTGGAGCCAATCAGGAAAAGATTGAAAAAAAAGCCGACGAAAGTGAGGTGCAGGGCCCGGAACCAGCTGAGCTGGATTTTTTGCAGCCGGAGAAGAAGCCAAAAACGGGTTCCGCAAAGGGTAAGGGAGATGAGGGTGACCAACAGGGCGCTGGCCAGCCAAAGCGGTTGGGCGGAGGTGAAGCGCTCGGCCAAGCGGGCCCAGTTCACCTTGCCGGCCAAAAAGCCCAGGATGGCGGCGGTGATGCCGACGCGCAGCCAGGGAGCCAACCGACTCAGGAGAGTGCGGGGACGGGGGATGGGTTCTTTTTCCACCATGCGAGACTGGCACGGACCTCGTCCGCGGACACATCCGGAGATAGTTCGAGGGAGAAATGGGTGTCCTCGGGGATCAGGGGGAGAAGCTCATGAAAAGGAATGAGTCCTTGTCCCAAGGGGAGGTGGTCGCCTTTTTCCGGATGATAATCGTGAAGGTGGACACCGATGATGCGGGAGGCGAGGCGACGAAGATGTTGGGCGTGATCGATGTACCCCAACCAGTGTTTGGCGGCCCCGTGGCCGAAATCATGCCAGTAGCCGAAGGTGGGAGCGGGCAGGCGGTTGAGGATCATTTCCCAAAAGTCATCGGGGGGAATCTCCCGCGGGTCCTCACGGCACTCGAGGCCGAGGCGGAGGCCCAAGGCCGAGGCCTTTTCACCGATCCGGAGTAAAATTTCCTCCACCCGGGGCCAGGCTTCCTGAAAGGCTTTTTCATGGTGACGGATGGCGTGGAGCTTTTGTTGAACAAACGGGCGGGAACCGATGTGGCCAGCCAAAGCCATGTCTTCGAGGGGGTCGATCAGGCGCCGGGGGCCGGCGGAGCCGATGTGGAGGACGACAAACCGTGCTCCCACCGAGGCGGCACAGTCCAGAGTTTCGAGCGTGTGGCGTTCCGCCAGGCGCCGGGCGGTGGGTCGGGGATCCGAGAATTCGTAGGCGTTGGGATGGGGGCGCAGGACTTCCACGGGCACGGGACAAAAATTGTGCAGGACCTCGATTTTTGGGGACCGACCCGCCTCGTGTTCCGCGAGGATGCCCGGCCATAGCGTGTAGCGGGTGTTGTGGCTGAGTTCGACCTTCTCGAAGCCCATTTGGGTGGCTTCCCGAAGCAGGGCAGATCCATCGGAGGTCCGCTCGGCATGCCAGCAGGTGGAGAGGGCCAGATCAACGTGGGGCATGTCACTTGAGTTTCCCGAAAAACAGAGCCAAGAGCGAAGGCTTTTTTTGCAAAAGCCGGCTTGGCGAGGGGTTGATGAGGCAAGCTTCCCTAGGCAAGATATTCGGGATGATGGCCAAAAGGATTTTTTACCAAGGCAAAGTCCAGGGGGTGGGATTCCGTTTCGGGGTGCGACAGATTGCCGAAGGGTTTTCCGTGGCCGGATATGCCTCCAATCTTCCGGACGGCAGGGTGGAGGTGTTTCTTCAGGGGGAGAGGGAAGAGGTGGAGGCGATGGAAAAGGAAATTGGGGAGAGCCACTTGGCGGGATTTATCCGAAAAGCCAGCGGAAGCGAAACGCTGGCTGAGTCCGGACGAAAAGGGTTTCAAATCCTATGACCCCGGCCGTCCGGACGCAGGGGTTGCGCAAAGAGTTCGCCCTGGGGTGGTTCCGCGGGAGGCTTCTGGCGGTGGAGGGTTTGGACATGGAAGTCAGGAAGGGGGAGGTCTTTGGCTTGCTGGGCCCCAACGGAAGCGGAAAGAGCACAGCCATGAAGATGATTCTGGGTTTGTTGCGTCCCACCGGTGGGCGGGCGGAGGTATGCGGCTACCGGGCGGGAACGATCTCCGCAAGGAGGCAGATAGGTTTTTTGCCGGAAAATCCTTATTTCCCGAACTTCCTGAGCGGGATCGAACTGGTTCGGTACTATGGCAGGCTGAGCGGGATGGGAGGCAGAAAGTTGGAAACAAGGATCGCGGAGTTGATGGAGCTGGTTCGTTTGGGTGGGGAGGCGGGAAAAAGGCCCCTGCGAACCTATTCCAAGGGAATGTTGCAGAGGGCGGGATTGGCGGGAGCCCTGGTGGGGGATCCGGAGGTGTTGATGCTGGATGAGCCCACCGCCGGAGTGGATCCGGCTGGCTCCCGGGAAATCCGTGATCTGATCCTGGAGTTGAAGGAGCGCGGAAAGACGGTCATTTTTTCCAGCCATCTCCTTGAGCAGGTGGAGGATGTGGCAGATCGCGTGATTGTCCTGCACCGCGGGAAAAAACTACGCGAAGGCCGGTTGGAGGATCTTCTTTCAAAGAAGAACGAGTGGCAGATCCGGATGCAGGGGCTGGACGAACGGGGGGTGCAACTGCTGGGGGAGTCGGCTCCCCGGGAGAGGTTGGAAGACTACTTTTTGCGCAGCTTGCCGGAGGAGAGCCGGAAATGATCGGTGGGATCCGGCGCGTGCTGGCGGTGGCGGGGAACACCTTTTTGGAGGCGGTCCGGCAGAAAGTGTTTGCGGTTTTGTTTTTGTTTGGACTGGTGATGGTGGGTGGGGCCAATTATTTCACGGAATTTTCCTACCAAGAGCAGTTTAAGTTCCTCAAGGACCTCGGGTATGCCTCGATTGGCCTCACGGGTCTTTTGATCGGATTGCTCGGGGCCGCCCAGTTGATTCCCGGAGAAATCGAAAGGAGAACCATCCTAACCGCCCTGTGCCGGCCTTTGCGGAGGTGGGAGTTTATCTGGGGAAAATATCTGGGGTTGTTGTTTTTGCTTTTTGTCATGGTGGGCATCATGTCGGCGGCGGTTTGGGGGGTGCTTCACTGGAAAGAGGGGCAATTGATCGCCTCGGAGGGGGGCGATCCGGCGGTGGCGGGTCTGATTCGGGCGGAGGCCAGGGATCCCCGGATGCTGCAGGCGGTCCTGTTGGTCTGGGTCAAATTGGCGGTGGTGGCGGCCTTGGCGGTTTTCTTCAGCACCATTGCCACCTCGACCACCTTCGTGGTGGCGATGACCTTGATGGTCTACCTGATCGGGCATTTGCAGTCGGTGGCCCGGGAGCAGTGGCTGGAATCGGGGGAGGCCAGCCGATGGCTGGTAAAATCTTTTCTGGTTCTCGTCTCCCTGCTCATCCCGGATTTCAATCTCTACAACCTGATCGATGAGATTGTGGCCGGAAACGCGGTCCACTGGAAGGCAACGCTGGAAGTGACGGGATACTCCGTGGTGTACGTTTTTATTTTACTGGGGGCGGCCACCCTGGCTTTCGAAGGGCGGGACATCTGAAAGCCGTGGGGTTCGCAGGCTCGGCCCTGCTTCTTTTGCTGGTTTGGGGCGGGGTCAAGGTTCCATGGGAAAGGAAAATGACGGAGAGCCAGCGAAAGAATATCTACGGACTTCCCGGGCCCACGGCCGTGGCTCTCCGGGAAAAAGTGGGGCAGGGTTTGGCCTTGGCGACCCTGGGGGGGTTTCGCGGTCTGGCGGCCAATGCCCTCATGCTGGAGGCCCACGTGGCCTGGGAAGATCAGCAATGGGTCAGGGTCAGGAGCGCGTTGGAATTTGCGACCCTGCTCCAACCCCGGGTGGTTGTCTTTTGGGACATGGCCTCCTGGCATCTGGCATGGAACGCAGCGGTTTCCGCCGAACAGTATTCCGGGGAGTCCAACGAGACACGCAGAAGAATGGAGGCAAGGCGCTGGGTGGAGGCCGGGCGTGATCTTTTGGAAAGAGGAACCAAAGCCGTTCCTGAAAAATCCCTTCTGTTTCAACGATTGGGGGATTTGTACTGGCAACGGATGGGAGACTACACCTCCGCTGCCCGGTGCTATCGTGAGGCCTTAACCAAGGGGGATGCCCCGCCTTATTTGGAGCGGTTTGTCGGATATGCGTTGGATAAAGCCGGCGACAAAAAGGGTGCCTTGGACTACTTTCGGGAATTGAGAGCCAAGATGGGCGCTGTCCCTGACCCTTTGCGCAAGCCGGAAGTGGTGGATCGAGAGATTCGGCGCTTGGAAAAAGAGATTCAGTCCCCCGGCCAGATGGAGAAGACAAGGTGAGATTCGGAATTTTCGGGGACATTCACGGAAACCTGGAGGCCTTGGAGGCCGTTCTGGCGGACATGGAAGCCCAGGGGGTCACCCATCCCCTTTGCATCGGGGATCTGGTGGGCTACGGGGCCAATCCCTACGAGTGTCTTGAGATTGTCCGTGCCCTCGGTTGTCCCGTCGTGCGGGGAAATCATGATGACTGGGTCACGCAGGCAAAAAATCCGGCCTCCTTTTCCGAGGACGCGCGCCGGGCCTTGGATTTTACCCGCAAAAAACTGAATCCGGGCCAATTAAATTATCTTCGACGTCTTCCCTACGTGAAGGTCGGGGAATCGTGGACTTTAGTGCACGCTACCCTGGATGGGCCGGAACATTGGGGTTACGTCTCCACCCGCCTGGAAGCCGAGACAAGTTTTCTCTACCAAAAAACCTCGCTCTGTTTTTTGGGGCACACCCATCGTCCGGCGGTGTTTATCAAGGATCACGAGGTCAGACCGATCGAGTTTCGCCGGGTAGACGTTCACCCCGAACGTTTGAAAGTTTCACGAAAGTTCCTCTTTAACGTGGGTTCCGTCGGACAACCCCGCGACGGGGATTGGAGGGCCGCCTACGCGATCTATGATGCCAAATCGGAAATCGTGGAACTGAGGCGGCTCAATTATGATATCGACCGGGCGGCCCAGAAAATCCTGAAGGCAGGCTTACCCGAATCTCTCTCCAAGAGATTATTTAAAGGAGAATGAACTGTTTAAAGCCTTGAATTACAAAGCATAAAAAATACGCAAACAAATTGTAACTTGACGATTTATCAATTGCATGTACGGTTCCCTGCATGCAAATTAAATCACGTAAAAACCTTCGCTGGAGTGTCGAGCGGGTGATCTCCGAGATTCGCGAATGGAAAGATCAAGGGCAGCCCCTCTACGCAAATTTCGTACGGCAAAACTTTCAAGAACTCTTGGCCGCGGCCATCCGTTACTATGGGAGTTGGCAGAAGGCTTTGGAAGCCGCGGGGATTGCCTACACCGATGTTCGAAAATATCGCCGCTGGTCGAAGGAGTCGATTCTCCAGGAGATTCAGCAACTGGCCTCCCAGGGAGTTGACCTATCGTTTCGTGCCATGGCGCTCAGCCAGCACAACGCCATGGTCTACGCCGCGATCCGGCCAAAGTATTTCGGCAATTGGAGGACGGCTCTGGAGGCCGCAGGTTTGGCCTCGGAGGAAATTTATCGTTACCGCAGCTGGGAGCAGGACGGAATCCTCGAGGAGATCAGGCGTCTCAAGGCCGAAGGGGTGGATCTAAGCTCCAAAGCCATGGATGAAAGCTCCAACCGCCTCATCGCCACCGCCCGTCGCCGTTTTGGCAACTGGGGCAAGGCCTTGGAAAGTGCCGGCATTGATTATGATGAGGTTCGTCGCCGGAAACGTTGGACCCGCGAAAATCTGGTGGAGGGAATTTTGGATCTGAAGCGCCAAGGGGTGAAACTGATCACGCCCGAAGTGAAAAGAGCCAACCCTTCCTTGTTCGCCGCCGCCTGCAAAAAACACTTTTATGGGACGTGGAAAAAAGCGCTCAAAGCGGCTTTGAAGGCGGAACAACTTTCGGTCGGTTGCAGGCTCATTTCCTGTAACTGGCACTTGTCGGGTGTTGGTTTCAGTTCATCCTTTTCCCCTTATGCTGGGACGTTTGCTTTTCCTTGGGTCCATCTTGGGGATGGCCTCTTCGGGCGTTTGGGCTCAATTGGAACTTCATTTGGAAACCCCGAAGGCGGCTTACCTGCAGTATTCCTCGATACCATTCACCATTTGTCTCAAGAACATCGGGGGGGAGGAAATCGTGCTGGAATCTCCCGGTGGAAAAC
>RGYX01000140.1 GCA_010031845.1 Verrucomicrobiota bacterium | reverse complement strand
ACGGTTCCCGGTGAATTCGATCCCACGTTGCCGGGTCGTCCCTATCCCTCAGGCGGCGTGCATGTGTTGACCCAGACGTTGGATCGCATTACCGATATCTTCCACCGGCTGGGTTTTGCCTTGGCCGATGGCCCGGAGATCGAGACGGAGCACCACAACTTCGATGCCCTCAACACCCATGCCGATCATCCGGCGCGGGATGAGCAGGACACCTTCTATCTCGATCTGCCCCCCGGCCCGCACGGTCGCTGGCTTTTGCGGACGCAAACTTCCACCGTACAAATTCGGGTTTTGGAGAACCGGAAGCCGCCGGTCAAAATCATCGCCCCCGGCCGCTGCTACCGGAGGGACGAAGTGGATGCCACCCACGGGCTTTTCTTTCACCAGGTGGAAGGGCTTTGTGTGGGGGAGGGGATCGGCCTGCCGCATCTCAAGGGAGTGTTGGAATTTTTCTTCCGTGAGTTGATGGGCGAGGGAACCAAGGTCCGGCTGCGACCGCACTATTTTCCGTTCACCGAACCCAGCTTTGAGGTCGATTTCTCCATTCCTGGAAAAACGTTCCGCGGGCGGGAGTGGCTGGAGATCGCCGGATGCGGCTTGGTCCACCCGCGGGTGTTGCGCGGGGTGGGAATCGATCCGGAGAAATACACCGGGTACGCGTTTGGGCTGGGGGTGGAGCGGATCGCCATGGTTCGCCACGGCATTCCGGATCTGCGGCTCTTTTACGAGAACGACGTGAGGTTTTTAAAGCAGTTTGCCGCCCACGGCGCGGTCTAAGACCTCGGGTTCGACTTAGGCGGGGATTTCCGAAACTTTAACAATGCGGTTGTTGGGGCCCAGAAGGACGGATTTGGCCCGGTGGCCATGGACTTGCTCGGGAGCAAGTTGGGCGAAGGCCATGATGGTTACCTGATCCCCTTTTTTTCCAAGATGGGCGGTCGCCCCGTTCAGGACGATCGCACCTGCTCCCGCCGGAGCGGGGATGAGGTAGGTTTCAAAGCGGGCTCCGGTGTTGATCACGCCCACCAGAATTCTTTCTCCGGGACGCATGCCGGCGGCTTCCATGAGGTCGGTCGAGACCGACAGGCTTCCCTCGTAATCCACGGAGGCATCCGTGACCGTGGCACGATGGATTTTCGCGTAAAGAAAGGTGCGAAGCATGTCAGATCCTAAAGGATCTTTTTTCCGCGGGGGAGAAGAACTGAGGGAGGTTTATCGATCGATGACCCGGATTTCCACCTTGAGTCTCTTGGCCAGCTCGTGGGGAATGGGATGGGTATCCGGTTCTGGGCTGGGGCGGCAGACGATGATTTTTACCCCGTAACGCACGGCATCCACCAGGCAGCGGTCACAGGGCGGAAGGGTGACGGCCAGCAGGTAGGGATCGCCCGGTTGGCAGAAGGCCAGGGCGTTGCTTTCCGCATGGGTGGTGAGGCGGCGCCGGAAGTCACGATGCAGGGCCTCGTCCTCGGTCAGATCGACGCCGGGAGGTTGACCGTTGAAACCAATCCCGCAGACGCTCCCTTCCTTACGAAGGATGGCGCAACCGACTTTGTGGTAGCGGTCCGTGCTGGTCGGGGCGGTGGCCTCGGCGAGACGAAGGGCGAGTTGGATCCATTTCTCTTTCATGGGCGGCAACTATTTTTCCGAAACGTGCAGGCGATGCAGGATGCGGTGAAAGACGGGCGAGAGGATGATCCCGAAAAGGGCGATCAGCACGATCCCGCAAAAGAGGGCATAGGCGGAGGAAAACAACTTGGCGGATACGGTGGTGAGGCTCTGTCCATAGACTGGACCTTGTCCTCCCATGAGCATGGAGGATTCGACGAGGGCATCCTCCCACGCCAATCCACCGAGTGTGTGGTAACCGACAATCCCGATGCCCAAGGAGAGGCAGATCAAGCCGACCGCCATGATAAAATGGAGCAGGACCCGCCGGAGGAAGACAGGGTGTGGGGCGAGGGGTTGGCGATGGTGCTCGAAAGGCATACTTCCTTGGTAGACAGACTGGCCGTAAAGCGAAAGAAACGGCTTAGGAGGATGGTAAGAATTGGGGAAAAATTAACCTAAAGCTTCCGAGTTCCCTCTAGCCTGTAGACTGCAGTCTATGGACTACAGGGAGTTCCCATATCCTATCTGCTAACTACTCTCACCTCCTTTGGAGGTGAGAGTGGGCGGAGCTGGATTCGAACCAGCGAAGGCGTAAGCCAGCAGATTTACAGTCTGCCCCGTTTGGCCACTTCGGTATCCGCCCGGAAAGGGCGGGGGCGGTCAAAACGATCCCGAGGAAAAACATGGCTTCCGGCCACCGTTCCCCCAATTTGGATTCTCCATGAAGCGGCTTCTTTTTTCCCGACGTGGGCCGATTTTTGTCCTAGCTATGTCTTGGGTCGGTTGGGTATGGGCGGAGGAGGCGAAATTGGACCGGGCCAAGGCGCTGGAGGAGTTGAAGGCGATCGAGCAGAAGAACGAGAAACTGACCGAGGATCTGCTCGCGAAATCGGCCAAGGATCTGAGCGAGGCGGGAGTCGAAAAGTTCAAGGCCGTGCAGGTGTATTTGGAGAGTTATCGGAATGTGGAATTTGGCCGGGCTCAAGACGGGGATACAAAGTTCCAGCAGTGGAAGGTGGACAATAAGGAGAAGATCGGTTCCCTGGATTTCACCACGGCGGTGCAGCTCCATGTCCAATATCTGGCGTTGGTTTGTCGGGTGGCTCTGGGGGAAAAGGAGGAGCCCAAGGCGGGGGAGTGGGCGGCCTATTGGGAAAACTTGTTCAAATCCAAGGACGTTCCGGAAAATCCGACCGAGGCGTCGGATCCCAAGGGTAAAGGGGGCAAGAGACAGGGATCCGGATCCGGCCGAAGGCAGGGAAATATGGGAGGGGATGATTTTGCCCGACCGGTGATCGAGAGCCCCCTGGTTCGGGACCGGCAAATTCAGGGCTTTTTGCGTGAAGTGAAAGAGGCCTCCGTCTCGTCCGGGTCGGTCGACGGGATTTTCAACAAAGTGGTGCGACCTCGTTTGCGGGAGGCCAAGAGTCATGAGCTTTTGCGGTTGTGGGATCAACGGCTCGCGGCCATGGACGAGCAGGCGGAGAAAGAGGTGAAGACCCTGGGATTGGATGATTACAAGGTTCTCAAGCGTCCGGAATTATTGTGGGAGCGGGCGGATGATCAGGAGAAAATCGGGGAGCAGGATTCGGCTTGGGCCAAGAAGATGGAAATTCTGAAAACCTATCCGTACCATCCGAAGACGGCCGAATGGATTGCGGAGATGAAACAGGCCTTGGGGCAGGGTTCCCCGGCATTGCCCGAAAAGGCTCCCTAGGGTAGGATTTCGTTTCACGCGCTGTTAGCTCAATTGGATAGAGCA
>RGYX01000139.1 GCA_010031845.1 Verrucomicrobiota bacterium | reverse complement strand
CGTGACGTCCAGCGCCAATCCGGGAACGGTTTTTCTGCCTTTGTCCGTGGTCACCTCAAAGGAAGGAATCTGTATCCGTCCTGTCTGGGTGGGCAAAACGGCATAACTTAACGTGGTGGACGAGCTCGTCTGAAAGTTGATCATGGAGAAACTGGTTGCCCGTCCTGGTTGACCCAGAATTTGCAGGCCGTTGGCTGGTGGTAAATTGACCGACCCGGCGGGCTGGCAGTCTGTGAAAACCAATTCCAACTGACCCGCCTCATTGGGAGCCAAGGCCCCCGGATTGTTCCAAGCGACGGACTGAGACCATCCCACGGCCATCGAGCAGACAACTAACGCAAAAGTTATGAACGCCTTTTTCATGCAGTCTACCAAGGCTTTCCGGTCGCCCCAGGGGAGGGTTGCTGATCTTTGGGTTGCAATCGTTGCTGCAACAAAGCCGGGCTGTCAGATTGCCGGACCTGGTCCAGTCGGGCCATCGCCTCTTGGCCGCTGGGGGTGTTAAATCCTTCTTTGTCTTTTTTGCCCGTTCCACCACCCACCATTCTCATGCCGGTGGGGGCCTCTTTCTGTTTGTCCCTTTTTTCCGAGGCGGTTGAGGCTTGTTCTCCCGGCGCGGGTTTTTGGCCTTCATCTTTTTTGTCCTGACCCAGCTTCCCAAAGCCCGCCCCCTGGTCCTGCATGGGGCTCAGATCATCCTCCCTGGCCCGATCCCTCATCTTTCCTTCCCCCTCCTTGCTGGAGCTAAAATCCTTCACGGCGGTGGGATCCTTGCTTTTCCCCTTGGCCTCCTTTTGTCCCTTGCCCTCTTTTTTGCCGTCGTTGGACTGGTTGCCGTCCTGGCTCTCCGAAGAGTTTTCCCCATCTTTTCCCTGCCCTCCGCCCCCTTGCGATGGCGGACTTTGCGAATCAGTCTCCCCCTCTCCCTCCCCTTTTTGCCCGTCCTGTTTTTCCTGGTCCCCTTTATCCTGCTGGGAGTCACTTTTGTCCTGTCCGGATGGCTTGTCCTTTTTCTGATCCTTTTTTTTGTTTTGGGATTTCTTGGGGGAATTCTGTTTCTTGTCCTGTGGCGGAGGAGGGGGTTGCAGTTTCAGGAGCTGCTCCCTGAGGTTTTTCCAGTCGGCTGCCCGGGAATCCAGCTTCTCTCCTGCATCCACCCCAGCCAGCGCATCGCCCACCATATTTCGCCAAGGCCTCTGTGGGTCGATTCCCTTGCCTCCAACCGAGTTGATTTTGGAGATGGCTTCGGGATCGGATCCGAACCGAATCGTATCCTCCGCCATTTTGGCATAATCGGTTGCCGGTGGGGTCGCTTTTTCCGCCAATACGGCAACCGTCTGCTTTAAAGCAGAGGGGGGTTGTGGGTCGGATCCTTGCGGGGACAGCCCCGCAAAGCAAACCAGTCCGCCACCCATGACGGAATGGAGCAGACAAATGATTTGCCTTTTCATGCGACCACCTCAGCTCTTTTTTTGGCGATCAGTTTGGTGGTCTTCTTCAACACCGGGGGCAGGGCGGCATCTCCGGTGGTGGTGGTTCCCATCGCCACCCTTCTCCGGGTCGGCAAAGACGGAATTTCCAACGCGAAACTGATCAGTAGAAACAGTAGCGCGGGTCCGAGAAACCATTGAAACCGCTCCGCTTGACGCACCTCGCGACTTTTCGAAAAATCGCCGGTCTTTCCTTGATCCACCGTCTCCTTGATCAGCCCGGCAAGATCCACCCAGTTGGAGGCCTCTCGATAGGATCCCCCGGTCTCGCGGGCCAACTCCTCCAATGTGGCCGGCTCAAGTCGGCTTAACACCGCAGCCCCTCTTTCATCCTTCAAAACCCCTCCTTGCGGATCGGGCAATAAAGCCCCCCCTGCAGTTCCGATTCCCAGTGTGATGATTTTCACCCGCTTGTTTTTTAGCTCGGCCAACGCTGATTTCCATTCCGTGTCATGAGCCTCCCCATCACTCAAGACGATCAAAAATCGATCCGCCGCCGTGCTTTGCCCAAACGCCTCATTGGCCACGCGCAGCATCCCCGCATAGTCGGTTCCCGCCTGGGGCAGATAGGAGGGATCCAGGCCCGGCAAAATATCTCTCAAAACCTCGTAATCCGAACTCAAGGGAACCTGCAAAAACGAGGTCCCTGCGAAAACTGCCAGACCGACCCTCTCTCCCTGTAGCTCATCCAATAAATTCCCGATCAGAAGTTTGGCTCTGGCCAAGCGCGTGGGCTTAACGTCATCAGCCAACATGCTCGCCGAAAGATCCAAGGCAATCAGCACCTCCCTGGATTGATCAAATACCGTTTCCTCAAGAGTGCCCCATTGAGGTCGTGCCATCGCCAGCAACGCGAAGGCCGATCCGACCCCAAGCCAGAAGCCCCCGGATCCCCGGCTGACCCGCGGACGATCCACCACGGCCCTCGTTCCCGCCCAACGACGAAGAATCTTGGGCAACAGGGTCGGACCTCCCCCCCCGATTTTTCCACGAAAGATAGCCCACGCCAAAAACGGGGCCAAAGGGACCAAGGCCAAAACCCACCCGTTTTCCCACTGTACTCCGAAAAGATGCGTCATACGGCCTTCCCCCATCTCCCCGGTCTGGCTAAGGCCAATCCGCCAAGAAAAGAAACGATTCCCGGCGCCCCAAAGACCAAATACCACTCATGTGCCTTGAGTTGAGCTTTGGCGTTGAATTCGATCCTTTGTCGCTTGTCGATGGCGGAAAATGCCGCCTCTGCCGTTCCCACGTCCATCGCCCGGAAAAACTTGCCCCCGGTTAGTTCGGCAATTCTCTGCAGAGTCGCCTCGTCCAAATCCGAGATCGCCTGCCGGTATCCCAACTTTCTTCCGGCATTGTCGACGACCGGCATGGGAACCACCCCAGGCTGTCCTGCCCCTATGGTATAGACTGGAATACCCTTGGCGCGGGCCAGTTCGGCCGCCTGCATGGGGGCCAGCACCCCGCTGTTATTGGAGCCGTCCGTCATCAAGATAATGAAAGCCCCTTTTCGCTGTCCGCCATCCTCCCGCTCGCTTTGCTCCAACCGAGAAACGGCCAAACCCAAGCCGTCACCCACCGCGGTGGCATCCTCGACCAATCCCACTTTCAGTCTCCGGATCTGCCGCGCCAACCACTCATGATCAAAGGTCAGCGGGGAAAGCGTGTAGGCGCGGCCGCCATAAATCACCACTCCTATCCGATCGGTCGGCCGCCGTGAAATGAAGGCTTCTATAATCGGTTGAATCGCCTGCACGCGGTTAATCCTTCCATGGGGCCCCTCGTAATCCTCCGCCAACATGCTCGGCGAAAGGTCAATCGCCAGCATGATGTCATATCCCTTTTGTCGAACCTGTTTCTTTTCCTCCAACTGCTGAGGCCGTGCCATCGCCACGA
>RGYX01000138.1 GCA_010031845.1 Verrucomicrobiota bacterium | reverse complement strand
CATACACCTGTCTGGGTGCCAGGGTGAGCAACAACCTGCCCACCGCCTCCCACGATCTGCCCGGGCAGTATTTCTTCCCCAACCGCCCGGCCACCGCGTCGAAATAACGTTTCGACTTCTCCTGCCGCTGATCCAACACCATTCGCAAAGCCGCCTCATCCCGGGCCCGCGTTCCCAGTTCCCCCGCCGCCCCGTCCGCCAAAGCCCAAACCTCCCGTCCAGATTCCCCTCGCCGGTAATAGGCTTTTTGTCCCTCCCTCCGGTCTCGCAGTAACCCCACGGACTTCAACTGCGCAAGATGGTTGGAGATGCGCGACTGCCCCACCCCCAGCACCTCCTGCAATTCGGCCACCGAAAGCTCATGCTCCCGTAAGGCCGCCAGAATGCGGAGACGGGTTGGATCAGCCAACGCTGCCAGAAGCCGGACGCGGTTACTCATGTCGAAATAGATTCATCATCTTATCATGATATATCAATATTTATTCTTGCCTATTTTCCGCTCCCTGCCATTTTGTCTCCCTATGAGAGGAAACTTCATTTTTTCATCCGAGTCCGTGGGCGAGGGCCATCCGGACAAGGTTTGCGACGCCATCTCCGATGCCGTGCTGGACGCCTGCCTGGCCAAAGACCCCTTGAGCCGGGTGGCCTGCGAAACCCTCGTCAAATCCAACCTCGTGGTCATCGCCGGGGAGATCACCACCCGCGCCAAACTCGATTACGATACGCTGGTTCGCTCCACTATCCGGGAAATCGGATATGTCCACGATGATGACGTCTTTCATGCCGACCGCGTCCACATCATGAACGCCCTCACCGGACAGAGCCCGGACATCGCTCAAGGAGTCGACGCCCGCAAGGTTTCAGGAAAAAAGAGTGCCGAGCAGGGCGCCGGCGACCAAGGCCTGATGTTCGGTTTCGCCTGCCGCGAAACCCCCGAACTGATGCCCGCCCCGGTCATGTACTCCCACCATCTCGGTCGCGAACTCAGCCGAATCCGCAAGTCCGGCAAGGTGACTTGGCTCCGCCCGGATGCCAAATCCCAGGTCTCCGTCGAATATCGCAACCACAAGCCCGTCCGGATCACCGCCGTGGTGGTCTCCACCCAGCACTCCGAGGAGGTCTCTCACCGCCAGATTGAGAAATTCATCATCGAGAAACTCATCCGCAAGGTTCTCCCGAACCACATGCTGGACTCCCGGACGGAATTCCTCGTCAACCCCACCGGTCGTTTCGTCGTGGGCGGACCCGAAGGGGACAGCGGCCTGACCGGCAGGAAAATCATCGTCGACACCTACGGCGGTGCCGGCCGTCACGGCGGCGGAGCCTTCAGCGGCAAAGATCCGACCAAGGTGGATCGTAGCGCGGCCTACATGGGACGTTACGTGGCCAAGAACATCGTCGCCGCCGGGTTGGCCGACCGCGTCGAGATCCAGTTCGCCTACGCCATCGGCTATCCCCGCCCCGTCTCGGTCTGCCTCGATACCTTTGGCACGGAGAAGGTCCCCTTCTCCCGCATCGAGCGTGCCGTGAACCAGACCTTCGATTTCCGCCCCGCGGAAATCATCCGCCAACTCCGCCTGCGTCGCCCGATTTACTCAAAGACCACCAACTACGGCCACTTCGGTCATCGATTTACTCAAAGACCACCAACTACGGCCACTTCGGTCATCGGGGCAATCCGGCTTACGCCCCATGGGAGCGCACGGACCGCGTCCGTGAACTCCGTCGTCACGCCGGCTTAAAATAACTTATCCAAACCAGGAGGATCCAACATGAGCACCGCCACCATCACCCCGAAAACCAAAGCCCCGAAAAATTTTACCGACTACAAGGTCAAGGACCTCTCCCTTGCCGACTGGGGTCGCAAGGAGATTGAAATCGCCGAAAAGGAAATGCCCGGCCTGATGGCCATCCGCGAGAAGTATGCCAAGAGCAAGCCCCTCGCCGGCGTTCGGGTTACCGGTTCCCTTCACATGACCATCCAGACGGCCGTCCTGATCGAAACCTTTGTCGATCTTGGGGCCGATGTCCGCTGGGCCAGCTGCAACATTTTCTCCACGCAGGATCAGGCCGCCGCGGCCATTGCCGCCGCCGGAATCCCCGTCTTCGCCTGGAAGGGTGAAACCCTCGAGGAATATTGGGACTGCACCTGGAAAGCCATCCTCAACAAAGACGGCAAAGGCCCGCAGTTGGTCATCGACGATGGCGGCGACGTAACCCTGTTCCTGCACAAAGGCTATGAGCTCGAGGAAGGCGATAACTGGGTCAACTCCCCCAGTTCCAGCCATGAAGAAAAGGTCATCAAGGATCTCCTGAAGAAGGTCCACGCCGAAAATCCCTATATTTTCCACGAATTGGTCAAGGAGTGGAAAGGCGTCGCTGAAGAGACCACCACCGGGGTCCACCGCCTCTACAAGCTCCAGGAGCAGGCCAAACTTCTGGTGCCTGCCTTCAACGTCAACGACTCGGTCACCAAGTCCAAGTTCGACAACCTTTACGGCTGCCGACATTCCCTGGTCGACGGGCTGAATCGCGCGCTCGACGTCATGATCTCCGGAAAAGTCGCCGTAGTCTGCGGTTACGGTGACGTCGGCAAAGGCTCCGCCCAGTCCCTACGTGGCCAAGGCGCTCGGGTCATCGTCACCGAAATTGACCCGATCAACGCCTTGCAAGCCGCCATGGAAGGATACGAGGTCACCACCATCGAGGAGACCCTCGGTCGGGCCGACATCTATATCACCACGACCGGCAACAAGGATGTCATCACCATTCAGCACCTCTCTAAAATGAAGGATCAGGCGGTGGTGGCGAACATCGGTCACTTCGACAACGAGATCCAGGTCGACAAACTGACCAACTTCCCCGGGGTCAAAAAGGTCAACATTAAGCCCCAGCTCGACAAGTACGTCTTTCCTGACGGCCGGGAACTCTTCCTCCTTGCCGAGGGACGTCTGGTCAACCTCGGTTGCGCCACCGGTCATCCCAGCTTTGTCATGAGCAACAGCTTCTCGAACCAAACACTGGCGGCCCTCGACCTGTGGAAAAACCGCACGGTCTACAAACCTGCCGTCTACGTTCTCCCGAAGAAGCTCGACGAGGAAGTGGCCCGGCTCCATCTCGAGAAGATCGGGGTGAAGCTGACCAAATTGACCAAGGAACAGTCCGATTACCTCGGCGTACCGGTCGAAGGCCCCTTCAAGCCCGAGCACTACCGCTACTAAAACTTGGTTTCTTCAAACCCCCGGCGGCTCAACCCTGCCGGGGGTTTTTTATTTGCGGTGGGCGCCAGGAACCGGCCAAAGCAGAGAACAGGCGATAGAACCCCCCACCAATCCGGTGATGATCCCAAGGGACCAGAGGATCGGAAACTTTCCACCAAACGCCTCATT
>RGYX01000137.1 GCA_010031845.1 Verrucomicrobiota bacterium | reverse complement strand
CCGGGAATCGCACAGGCATACGAACTGAGCAAGGGAATGAAGGATTTTCCGCTCAAACCCACCCGATGCATCACGCGATCGAGAAGAAAAGCCGCTCGGGCCAGATATCCAGAATCCTCCAACAACCCGAGAAAGAAAAACAAAATCAGGATTTGGGGAAGAAAGATGACCACCCCGCCCACCCCAGCCAATACTCCGTCCACCAAAAGGTCCCGAAAGACCCCCGGCGCCATGTGGGCCTGTACGAACTGCCCCAATGCGGTAAAACCGGCATCAATCCACTCCATGGGGTAAGAAGCGATCGAAAAGATGGAGACGAAAAGCGCGATCATCATTCCGGCCAAAACCCCCCAACCGGCAACAGGATGAAGCACCAGGGAGTCGATCCGGTCGGTCCATCCCACTTCCCTCCAACCCTGGCCCACGCCTGCCTGGTGCAGGACGTCCCTTAGATAGGCAAAGCGGGCTCCGGCGACCGCCGCCGCCCAATCATACGCCTCTTTGCTGAATCGCTCCCTCCAGGCGATGGCCAGTTTGCGGGCTCCTTCCGGTCCTTCGCCGGATCCAGACAAAAGCTCCAACGCTTTTCCCTCCGCCCGAATCTCCGCTGGTTGGGCTTCCCGCCAGGCCGCCGCAATCTGCCCGACGGCAGCCGCCAAGGGAGCCGGCATGGTCCACTTTCTCTCCCCCGCATGACTCAGTCGCTGCCCCAAGGCCGCCCGCAGTTCCACCAGCCCCTTCCCCCGATGGGCCTGGGTGGGAATGAATTTCACTCCGATTTTCTGCTCCAGTTGTTCGGGATGAATCCGGACTCCGCTCGCCTCCGCCACATCGACCATGTTCAAGGCCACCAGAACCGGCAAGCCCAGTTCCATCACCTGAGTGACGAGAAAAAGATTCCGCTCCAGATTGCTGGCGTCTACCACACAGAGAACCGCATCCGGCCGGGGCAACCCCGTCGCCTTACCTTGGAGCACTTGGAGGGCGATCTCCTCGTCGGGGGACCGCGGAGAGAGACTGTACATTCCCGGAAGATCGATCAGCTCGATCGCCTCTCCGTGCAGGGTGTAGGCCGTGCCTGTCCGCTTTTCGACTGTCACCCCGGGATAGTTGCCCACCCGCTGACGAAGTCCCGTGAGGGCATTAAAAAGCGTGCTCTTTCCTGCGTTGGGGTTCCCTATGACGGCGATCCAGCGCTTGGAAGTATCCTTTTTCATCCGATCCACGGGACGATCCGCCCGCAAAGTATTTTCTTCAGGAACGCCCGTCCACGTGTTCGACCAAAATCTGCTTGGCCAGACGCGCGCTCAAAGCCACCCGCGTTCCACAAACCCAGCAGACCAGATCCGCGCCGCCCCGAATCTTTCGAACCAGGGCATTCTCACAAAAGCCCATCTCTCGCAGGCGTTGACAGGTTCCCGGAGCGCATTCCAGACTACGAACGCGAACCTCGGCCCCGGAACCGACCTGAGTCAGATCCACGGGCAGGTGATTTTTGGCGCTTCCTTTCATTCCCACATCAGTCGAGGTCGGGGTTGGGCCCGGCCTGCCCGAAAGCGCCTTTAAACAAACCAGCGGTAGAGCATCAGATAAACCAGCACCCCCGTGACCGAGACATACATCCAGACCGGCCACACCCAGCGGGTCAGCCGTTTGTGTTTTTCAAACTGCCCGTGGGCGGCAAACCAAATCGCCGCCAAAATAAAAGGCAGGTTCACCACCGCCAGAATGGTGTGGGGAATCAGAACCAGCATATAGATCACCCGGGGCCATCCCTGCATGGGAAACAGTTTGGGTCCGACGGTGAATTTGTGCAGGAGATAACAAGCCAGGAAGAGAGTCGAGGTAAGGAACGCTGTCACCATGATTTTGCGGTGGGCCTCCTTGTTGCCACGCTTGATTTGGATCCAACCCGCCAAAAGGAGAATTGCCGTCAGGCTGTTGAGGACGGCATTCAGCAACGGCAAATCCTGAAAGGTCATGGTTTATTTCTCCTCCTGCAAAAGATCGCCAATGTCCGGGAGAATCCGAGCCAATAAGTCGGCATCCGTGCCGTTATAATATCCCCGGATTCGGCCTTTCCCATCCACCAGGGCGATTTTGGTGCTGTGGAGCATTTTCCCGTCCCGGACTGCAGCGGTGGGAGGATTCACCTCCACGGCCAATTTGAACCCTTCGCGGGCCAAACGGAAGGTGTCGTCCAAGGATCCCGTCAAAAACCACCAATTTTTTCCGGCTCCAAACTTGTCGGCATAGACCCGCAACCTATCGGGAGTGTCAGTCTCGGGATCCACGGTAATGGAGACCACCTTCACCTTTCCCTTGGTCCGGGTGACGGCCCTGGAAATTTCCCCCATTTGGCTGGTTAAGGCGGGGCAGGGTCCGGGACAGGTGGAAAAGAAAAAGTCCGCCACCCAGATTTCCCCCTCCAGGTCCTTCAGGCTCCGGGGTTGGCCATTCCGCTCCAGAAAACAGAATTCGGGGACTTGGGCCAGAATCGGAAGACTGCGGAAATTTTTCCGTTCCGCGGAGATCCAGATCTCCCTCATCCCGCTGGCGATGACCAGCGCCAATCCGGCCACGAGAAGGCCCCAGACCACGACGGTCAGTTGTTTGTTGGCAGGGCGGGGACCCGGACGTTCCGGGGCCGGAGCGGTCACGAACGCCGGCTGACCTGGAAGGCGCAGGCAAAGATCGATGGGCAAAGGCTGCCCCTGCTTGGTGGCCAACAGTCCCTGCAAAGCCTCATGCCCGTAGCTCAAGGGATTGAAACGCATGAGGGTGCGAACCCACTCCGCAGCTCCACCGGCAGGAAAAAGGGCTCCGCTCAGGAACCAGAGAGGAACAAAGAAGAGATTGATCAGGGCGTGGAATCCTTGGGTCGAGTCCATCGGCCATGCAATGAGGAATCCCAAAGCGGTCAAGCCCACGGCGAGGAGAGACGTCATGGCGATCAGGTGGAAGAGGACGCGGGCATCCGGATGATGGTCGGAGTAGGGCGCCAACAACATGACCACCAGGGCCTGAAAGACCGCGAGGAGGGTCCCCCCCATGATTTTTCCAAAGAGAATGGCCGAACGACCGGCCGGAGCCACCAGCACCCCCTGCAAAAACCCCTCGCGCCGATCCTCAATGATGGAGACCGTGGAAAAAATGGCGGTAAAGAGGACGATCAGCAGGATAATACCGGGAAAGAAATACGTCAGGTAGTCGAGCCGACCGCGGAAGCCCGGGGTGACCAGAGATCGCCCCACTCCGGAACCGAGCAGGAACCAGAACAGAACCGGCGTGGCCAGGGCTCCAATGACGCGATTTTTTTGACGGAGGAACCGGACAATTTCCCGAAGGGCGAGGCTGAAGGAGGCTTGCATCATAAATCAGAATTCCCCG
>RGYX01000136.1 GCA_010031845.1 Verrucomicrobiota bacterium | reverse complement strand
ATCCAAACAAAGACCTCTATCGTCATTTCCGCTCCATTCCATGGACGAGGCTCTGGCAGGAAGAGGTGCCCCGCTTCAATCAGGCCTCCTGTCGCTTTGATCCGCGCCATCGGTGCAGGATTTACCTCAGCCAGCCAACCCAATCTCCAGGAAGCGGTCCGCCAGTGGCTTATGTCTCTCCTGCAGGATCCCTCGGAAAAAGTCCGGCGTTACGCCATGAACGCCCTCCCCAAGATAGGTGCCGGTCGTGCCGAGGAGCGCCAACTGCTTGAACTTCTGCAGAAATCCGACATCGATCGGGAAAGAAAGTTTCTCGGTCAGGCCCTCAATAAAATCGGCGGATCCGCTACGCTCGATGTCATTCGCAACCAAGGAGGCCGGCTTTCCCACCTCACGGAACAACGGGCCAAAGCCAACCTGGCCCGTCAGCAAAAGCCCTCTTCCATCCGCCTCGACGCCGCCCTCCCTCATACTCCCTCCCTTCGCATCCATCTTCGGTGCCGGGCTGGGCTGGAATCCATTTTGGCCCGTGAGATCAAGGATACGACACACAAATTCAGTATTCTCGATGTCCTCCCCGGTCTACTCATCCTCGCCCCCACTTCACCGTTCCAGCTGAATGAGCTTTATTCCCTCCGGATCTTTTCGACCGCCTCCATTCTGCTGGGAACGCTTCCAAAAACCGGAGATCGTACCGAGGCTCTCGCCCGGCTTATTGCCTCACCCCTCAATCAGCAACTTTGCCGCACGTTCACACACGGCCCGGTCCGTTATCGTTTAGAGTTTGTTACCCAAGGTCACCAGCGATCGGCAATTCTTCAGGCCATCCAGAAAGTTTACGCATTATGCCCCGATCTCCTGAACGACTCCCGCCAGGCTCCATGGTCCATTGAAGTCCATCCCGGTTTTGCCGGCGATTGGGTCGAACTCCGTCCCCGTCTTTCACCCGATCCCCGCTTTCCCTACCGGCAGCAGGACGTCCCGGCCGCTTCCCACCCTCCTCTCGCTGCCGCCATGGCCCGACTCGCCGGCTCTCAACGGGACGAAACCATTTGGGATCCTTTCTGTGGCTCCGGCCTGGAACTGATCGAACGCACTCGCTTGGGCGGTGTACGGGCGGTTCTGGGGACCGACCTCTCCTCTGCCGCTATCGAGGCGGCCCAAGCCAACTGGCACGCCGCCCGCTTGGATGGGGTCCGGGTGCGTTTTATCCAAAAGGATTTTCGTGATTTTCTTGAAATCTCCGGCTGTACTCCGGGCAGCATCTCCCTGATCATCACTAACCCCCCCCTCGGCAAGCGCGTCCCGGTTCCGAATCTCCGCGAACTCCTGCAGGAGCTTTTCACCCTCGCTTCCCTAGCCCTTCGTCCCGGTGGTCGAATGGTTTGGGTGAACCCCCTCCGTATGAAAGCTTCGGACCCTACCCTCCATACGGAATACCAGCAGACGGTTGACCTCGGCGGGTTTGCCTGCCGGCTCGAGCTCTTGCGTAAGCACTGACTTGTCTTGGGTAGGCCAATTCATGTTTCGTAAAGCTTCCGTCCCTTACCTCGCCTCTACCGATCCCTTTCCTGATCCTGCCCAAGCCGACCCAAAGGGATTCGTGGCCATTACCCGGGAACTTACCCCCCAACTGCTACTGAAGGCCTATTCGAAAGGAATTTTCCCCTGGACGGAAAATCCGTTCTCCTGGTGGTCCCCTGACCCCCGCGGAATCCTACCCCTAGACCAACTCCATGTGCCCACCCGATTAAATCGCACCATCCGTAGCGGACAATTCACTTTCACCATGAATCAAGCGTTTAAGGATGTGATCCGTGGCTGCGCTCAACCCGCCCAAGGACGGGAAGAAAGTTGGATTGGTCCCACTTTCATTGAGGCTTATACCCAGCTTCATGAAATGGGCTATGCAGTCTCCTTTGAAGTATGGCAAGACACCCAACTGGCCGGAGGATTGTACGGGGTGAAAATTGGCCACTTCTTTGCCGGAGAGTCGATGTTCCATCTCGTTCGTGATGCTTCTTCGGTGGCGTTGGTGCTGGCGGCCCGAGCCCTCAAAGCAGAGGGCTGTCGATTGTTCGACCTGCAAATGATCACCCCGCACACGGCAAGATTCGGAGGAGTGGAGATCAGGAGAAGCGAGTATCTAAAGCTTTTACAGCGGGCAATTGGGTAGGGACGACCCACCCCTAGGCTTCCCCGTGGTTGGTTCAGCCGTCGACCCTGAAGATGGACTCTTAGGATATTCGATCCCGCCTAACTCCCTGACTTCCAACAATTCGGCATGCGGAACAATAAGGGACTGACGAGCAACACGATTAGCGGCTTCAACCAGACATCCGTTGCCAGATAGATGGTCTTCCCCATTCCGTCACACATCAGGCCGATACAGGCCAGAACCAGCATCCATCCCGCCCGCCGATTCCCCTTGGGATTGAAAAGATGGTGGCAGGCAACAAAAGCCAGCAGGTGTCAACGAGTTGAGGGGAAATGGGTTGGGCATTCCCGCTTTTTCCCAAAGCCCGAACAGGTCACTTACCCGCAGATTCTCCGGGGTGTACGAGTGTATGAGTTTTTCCCAGAAACCGATCCACTGCCCCGATGCATACGTGGGACTTGGATGGGTAAAACCCGTAATGCCAAGGCCAAGCAAACACGTTAAGAGAGGAATCCTGATCGGATGAAATACCGCGAAGGCCAACAACCATGGTGCCAACGAAATTGGCTTTAAGATCAGGGCGAGCGTTAAAAGAATGGCCGCGAGATTCCACCTAGCCAAACGAATGGCCAGACAAAGATGAATGAGAACCGCCGAAAGGGGTAGGTTGGTTTGCCCGTTGTTGATCGAGGCCAGCGCTGCCGGCACCGCCAACCAAACCATGCACGCAAAAGCAGGGGGGGATTTCCCTGGTTGACCGTGCTGTGCATTCAGAACCTCCGCCAGTCTCCACAATCCCCATCCAAAAAGTCCGAATCCAACCAATCGCCATACGATCTCCCCCAATACGGCAGGTTGCATCTGATTGAATGGGGTGAACAGGACGGCAAATGGCGGAGCGTAGAGAAATCCATGGGTTCCCGGCTCATAGATATTCTGTGATGCCCACCATTGGGTGGAGGCTTGCCGGTAATTGGGCACCACTCCCGTACGTTCCGGATTCAAAATTAAATACAGCGACATTCCCGCAAAGACCATGCCGAGAACCGACAGGCCAAGAAGGTTCCAACGGTTACGCATGGGGAATTTCAGGCGAAGGCTGCTAAGGAATCAAGGAATGATCGGGGTGCACGGGGTCAGAGCTCGAATCTGAAATGGGTGCGCGGAACGCACCAGAAGTACCGACCTTTAGAATTGAAGGCTCTAGGTAGGGCTGGCTTGGCAAGCCAGCCGCGGTTGCCTTGCAAAGGCAACCCTACCGAAGCATCAGAAAAACAAAAACCCCCGGGATTCACTGCCGGTGCGCGAAGCGCAC
>RGYX01000135.1 GCA_010031845.1 Verrucomicrobiota bacterium | reverse complement strand
CTATGGGCAGACGTTGGCGGCCAGCGTGCTAAGCGGGGGAAGCGCGAGTACGGGTGGCAGTTTTGCGTTCACCACGCCCTCGATATCTCCGAGCGCGGGGGCGACCAGCCAAGGGGTGACGTTCACCCCGACAGACACGGCTAATTACAACACGGAGACGGCGATCGTGAGCGTGACGGTGAACAAGGCCAGTTTGACGGTGAGCGGGTTGAGCGGAAAAAATAAAGTGTATGATGGAACCCGGACGGCAGATGTGACCGGTTTGGCCGGGTTGAGCGGCCGGGTGGGCGGAGATGGCTCGCTCGACGTGGCCTTGACGGGTTCACTGACCTTTGAGTTTGTGGATGCCAATGTAGGAACCAATAAGACGATTGCCGTATCCGGCGGAACCCTGACGGGACCGAAGTCGGGCAACTACGAGTTGAGCTACCCGACCAACCTGAAAGCCGACATCAGTGCGGCCAGTTTGCCCACGGTGACTTTCTCTTCTCCGGCAAGCCTGGTCTACGACCGCACGGCCAAAGTCTTTACTGCCAGCGCAACGGGTCCCAGCAGCCTGACGCTGAACTACACCGGAAGAAATGGAACGGTCTACAACAGCGGGACAGCACCAAGCCAGGTTGGAGATTATACGGCCAGTGTGACAACCAGCGATGGGAATTACAGCGGCTCACAGACGCAGGAATTCTCCATCACAGCGAAGGGTTTGACCGTTTCGGGGGCGGCCGCAACCAGCCGCGCCTTTAATGGTACGACCAATGTGGTCGTCAGCGGTGGCTCTTTGGCAGGATTGGCCAGCGGAGACACGGTCAATCTGGGTGGAAGTCCGACTGGCACCGTGTCCACACCCACGGTGGGTACCAACATACCGGTGATGGTCACGGGCTACGCAATTAGTGGCGCCGATGCGGGCAACTATGTGTTGGCCCAACCGACCGGAGTGACAGTGGATATCACCAAGGCATCTCAATCGATCAGCTTTAACCTGACGAATTCGGTGCTGAGCAGTGTTGGGAGTGTCAGCCTCTCGGCGACCTCCACCTCAGGCCTTCCGGTCACGTTCGCAAGCTCTTCTCCTTCGGTGGCCACGGTGACCGGCAACACCCTGAACATCGTCGGGCCCGGATCGGTGACGGTTACCGCCCAGCAGCCTGGTGACGAAAACTATGAACCGGCCTCCAATGTTGACAGAAGCTTGCAGGTTCTGGACGCAGATTTGCCGGTGACCGGCGCAGATTCCTTCACGGCTTCCCCGAGGCCGGAAATGACCACCAAGTTTTCCTTCGCCCAGCTGCTGACCAATGATCGGCCTTCCGCCAATTCTGCCGACACACGTTCAGTGACCATCACCCAAGTGGCAAGCAGCAGCTCTTTGGGGGGTGCACTCCGCACCAAGGGCTCCTGGGTGATTTATCAACCTCCGACCGGGGTTTCGTCGCCTGCCGTGGATACCTTTACCTATGTGATCTCCAATGGAATCAAAAGCGTCACGGGGACGGTGACCCTGTCTCTGGTCAATCCGGATTACACCGTCAGCGTGAATGTGGAGAGGGTTCAGAACCGGGTGGGGGGGGGGAAGTGGGTGACGTTTGGAGTCATGCCCGGGATGACTTTCGAGGTGATTGCCAGCAGTGATCTGAACACTTGGACAGTGATCCAGAGCAGCGCCACCTCGCAATCAGACGGCAGGTTGGTGGTGGAGGATCCGGCAGCCGGAAGTACGCGGTTCTACCGGCTGCGTTGGATCCCATAGCTTGGCCTTGGTCCAAGTTGCAGAGCCCCAGGAGCGTTTCGAATGAGGGCGTACGGACGAAAGGGGATTCGTTTTTTAGTCCTTAGTCATGGAGGAAAAATGAAAGGCTAAAACCTCCCGCCATCACGAAAGACTAAACCCCTAAAAGTTTTTTTATTCCTTCGACTTGGTTTCCGAGGTGTCAGTTTTGAGCTTGTTGTAGTCAGCTTTCATTTCTTGCAAGGCCTGGGTGACCTCTTCGGCCGACTTTTTGGCGGCATCCGTGACCTTGCTGGCGGCCTGAATGGAGGCGGCATTCAGCTCGGTGGTGAAGTAGGTCTGGACCTCCTGCAATTTATCAACGGCCTTGGTTAGTTTGGCCCCGATGGCGCGGACTTTCTTGTCCACTTCGGTGTACTCCTGTTTGGCTTTGTCCATGCGTGTCTGACTGATGGTTTTCAGGTCGCCCTGCATCTTGGCCAAATCGGATTCCCAGTCCTTGAAACGGGCATCTGCCACCGAGCGGAACCGGTCAATCCGGTCGGAAAGGGTGGCTTGGACATCCTTGTAGTCCTTGAGCTGGTCGGTGAAATCCTCGTAGGCATCCCGGGGCTTGTCCGACTCGGCGGAGATGCGGTTGAGCTGGTCGACAGCTTCTTGGAGCTCCTTGATGGTCTTGTCGATCAAGGCTTCGATCTTTTCGAGGTTGGTGGTCATTTCCCGCGCCTTTTCGGCGGTGTCGGAGGCGGGGAGGGATGTCGCAAAGAGGACCAAGGCTAGGGCCGGTAAAAGGGATTTGTACATGAGGTGGATATAGTTTGCGGATGAGAGGCGGAAAGGAAAAATTAGGCTGTAGGCTAGAGACTATAGGCTGTTAGGTAGTATTGAACCTATGCGCTTGAAACCTCTTGTAGCCTGCAGCCTGCAGCCTGTCGCCTTTCTCACGCTTTTCCTGCGGGCGACGGTTTTTTTATCGTCAGCGTCTCCCGACGAACGGCTCTTGGAGGTGACACCGGACAATGTTCCGGGGGTCGTGCTCGAGATGAGGTATGCGATGGAGAGAAACATCACCCGGAAGCCTATCTACCCGGACGGGAAAGCTTGGTTAAGACGGGAGACGATCCACAAACTGGCCAAGGTGTCCCGGAATTTAGAGGAGAAGGGGTATCGGCTGGTGATATGGGATGCGTGGAGGCCGGCCTACGCGCAAAAGGCGCTATGGGCGGCTAAACCGGACGGCCGCTTTTTAACCCCCCCGAACAAGATCAGCCGGCACATGAGAGGGACGAGTGTCGATCTCTCTTTGGCTGACAAGAGCGGGAAGATCCTGGAGATGCCGAGCGATCACGATGAGTTCAATGCGAAGGCGGATGAGGACTTTTCCGACGTGCCCAAGGAGGTCGCAAAAAGGGCGCGAGTTCTGAGAAACGCCATGTTTGCCGCCGGCTTTTCCGGGGTACCAGACGAGTGGTGGCATTATGACCTTAGAGACTGGGCTAACTATGAGGCGATTGAGACAAAGTAGATAGGATTTAGGAGATAGGGGGGAGGAAGATGAGGATGAAGATGAGGCGGGATGAGCGGACGGATTAGCAGTATGGGTACGGACGGCTGACCTCAGCCGTCCTAGGACGCGTGGGGTCACGCGTCCGTACCTTGACTTGATAGGTTGAATCGCCGGTAGGGCGGGGTCGATGACCCTGCAGTGGTGTTTGTTAAATCTTTGAATCTTCAGACTCGGCGGCCTCATCGAGGCCGCCCTACCGA
>RGYX01000134.1 GCA_010031845.1 Verrucomicrobiota bacterium | reverse complement strand
GTTCCCGATTCGGGCTGTTGGCGTGCCGCACGTAGAACCCGGAGGCGGCCACGGCGAGCTGCAATGAGTGGGCCAAGCCCAACCCCAGCAGACGGCCAATGGTGAATCCGGAATTAAAGTGGTCGCCGGCACCGGTGCTGATTTTCGGCTTGGACGTGTAAGGTCCGTTAACGAACACCTCTCCTTCAGCATCAGCCGCGCAGGCGTACTGTACGGGGTGGATGACCACCACCTGGATGCCCATCTTTTCACGGATGGCTCCAGCCAAAGAGGCGTAACCCTTCGGATTTTTGGCGGCACCCTTGAGGCGAAGCACTTTCGCCACGTGCAGGGCTTCGCTCTCGTTTAGGCCCAAGGTGACATCGTTCTCCGCTTGGAATTCCCCGATAATTTTCAGGGCGGCCAGCAGGTCGGCTTCGATCCGCTTGGCGGGATCGGCCAAGTCAAAGAACATGTGCTTCCGCTTTCCGGGCTTCACCGGCTTGTACTCGGTGAGCAGCTTTTTCCAGATCGCCGACATATGAGGCAACATGGTCCAGTTGACCATTCCGACGAAGTCGGCGGAGGACCAGAGTTTTTGCACGAGCTTGTCGCCCAGACGCTTTTGGATCGTCTCCCAGTTGGCATCCTGCACGGAGGCCAACTGGCCGAGCATGATCTTGCCATCGTTGAACTCGAGGGCGGAGGTCAGGGCGGGTTCGGCGAACGAGTGGACCTTGGCCCGCTTGGCGAATTCCGAAAAGACCGGGTGAATTTTGGGATAGCCGCACATGCCCATGTACTCCACCGGGGCGCCGAGGGTGGACATGGCGAACGCCATCAAGGGGCCGTTGCCGCCGATTTTTTCCATGGTCGGCACCACCTCGAAATTGGCGCTTTTGCCGGCGGCCTCGGCCACTTTTTTGGCAAAAGGCTTGATGGAGGTGTAGGGAAGGTATTTGGTCGCTGTTTGACGCTGATCCACATGAGTCTTTCTGCTGTTTGTCTGGCTAATCTGGAGTCAGTCATAGCCTGTCGTTATACCCTGTGGGAGAGAAATTCACAAGCCAAACCCGCGCCCCCCATACGCAGGGTTGCGTTTCTTTTGTGGTCTGCGATTCCCTTTTTGCGTGGCGAACGTTGTTTATTTCGATCTCGAAACCCAAAAAATCGCCTCCGAAGTCGGGGGGTGGGGCCATATCGACAAAATGGGCTTGGCCGTGGCGGTTCTCTATCACACGGATCGAGCCGCTTATGAGGTCTATTTGGAAAAAGACGCGGACCGTTTGATCGCCGACCTTCGCCGGGCCGACCTTGTGGTCGGCTTCAACGTGATCCGGTTCGATTACGCCGTGCTTTCCGCCTATTCGGTCTTCGACTTTTCCACCGTCCCCACGCTCGACCTCATGGTCAGCCTGGAGGAAAAGATCGGGCACCGCGTGGGCTTGGATGCCGTGGCCGACGCCACTTGTGGAGTGAAAAAAACCGCCTCCGGGACGGAGGCCATCCAGTGGTGGAGGGAGGGCAAACAGGCCCAAGTGGCCGAGTACTGTTGTTACGATGTCAAAGCCACCCGCCTGGTGCACGAGCATGGCGTTCGGACTGGAAAGGTTTCCTTTGTCAGCCACCGGACCATGCTCAAACAGCACGTGAAGGTGGACTGGGCCAACATCGGTCCGGTGCAGCACCTTCTCTCCGCCCCCCTGACCACAGCCGGATAGCCAGACACTGTCGGGCGGAATGTCGTTTGGATGGGTCGGGGTCGATGACTAGGTTGACCCTGTAAAGTTAATGGCTTTCAAAAATTCTACGCGTGGCCTCATGTCGCTTCTGAAACATGGTCTGAAGCATTTGCCGGATCAGCGGAATGAAGAGGACTCCCGCCGGACCTCCCGGCGGCAGAAATTCCACGCGGTCCACCAACCCGGTGGATCCGTCTGGCGCCTGCCAGAATTCGTGCAAGTGCCTCCAGAAAGGGAAAGGACCCCGCACTGCCTCATCCAAGATGGAGGCTTTGGCCGGAGTGCCCGCAAAGTCCCTGACCTCGCGAATCACAACTTCCCAATCCTGGGGAATTCCCCAGGAGGACACTTTGAGGTGGAGCCGGGAACCTTCCTGAACCGTTTCCGGCGCTTTTAGGGAAAGAATCCGGAGGCCCGGAGGGTTCACTCGGGAAAGATTTTTTGGATGCAGGTGAAACTCAAAAACTTTTTTTGGGTCGGCCTTCAGGTTGATGGCACGTTCCACCACAAAAGGCAGCGGCTTTTGAGACATCCGGGGATTTTGTTCGAAACCCTCCGCTTGGCCAAGGCTCGGTTTCCGGGTTGGTTTCCGCCCCGTCCTCGGGGAAAATCCCGGCATGCCGTTTTTAGACTGGAAAAAGGTCCTGTTGGTCGACCTTGGCTTTCTGGGCGATACCGTCCATTCCGTTCCGGCCATCCGCGCTTTAAACCAGGCGGGCACCCGGGTGGATGTGATGACCACTCCGGTGGGCGCGGAAGTTCTTTCTCTGGTTCCGGAAGTTGGAAAAACCTGGACCGTGCCGCTTCGCAAGCCCAGCCCGCCACCCTGGAAAAACCTGGAAACGCTTTGGGCGATTCGAAAGGAAAATTACGACGCAGCCATTACCATGGTTGGATCGGACCGGAATCTTTTCTGCGCCGCCGCCAGCGGGGCCCGGGAAAGAATCGCGCACTTGACCGGTCGGAACTCCTGTCTGGCTCGATGGGGTCTCAATCAAACTCTAGGCACGCGAGATCGCTCCCGACCCGTCTTTGAACAACGGCTATCGGTTCTCCAAGCGCTTGGATGGACCGGACGGGATCCCGGTTGGGCTTGGGCCATTCCCGCCAACGATCAAGCATGGGCCCGGGATACCGCCCCATCCCCCTCCCTTCATCTTTCCGTCAATGCGGCGAGTTCGCCCCTGAACGAGTGGCCTTTGGATGACTGGGCCGTGACTTTGCGCCGGCTTTGGAAAGTTCGTCCGGAGATTCAAGTGGTGGCCACGGGCGCGGGTTCAGAGCGCGAGTCGGCCCGGCTGGGAGACCTGTCCGCCTTGCTCAATGATTCTCGGCTGAAAATTCTGCCAGATCGGCTGCCGGTTTCGCGGTTGGCGGCTCTCCTGCAGTTCGCGGATCTTCATCTGGGTCTCGACTCGGGCGTTCTTCATTTGGCGATGGCCTTGGGAAAGCCGACCGTCTCCCTTTTCCGCGAATCGGTGGGTCGCCCCGGTTGGTCGCCTCGGGGGGCGGAGCACCGGGTTTTGGTTCGTCCTTGCCCTTGTCAAAGCTCCGGCCGAGCTGATTGTGAAGGGAGTCGATCCAAGTGCCTGGCTGAAATCAATCCGGACCAAGTGGCGGAGGCGGTTCTTGGCGCTTGGCCCTCCAGCGCCACCCGTTAGTACGGTCCCCATGGCCACGCTACCCGATTATTACAGTGAACTTGCCCCTTTTGTGGAGCACTTTGGGCAGGGACTCCCCTCCCTTTGTTATCACAAGATCGAGAGGGCGCCGCGAGGAGCGAAGATCA
>RGYX01000133.1 GCA_010031845.1 Verrucomicrobiota bacterium | reverse complement strand
GGCCTCCGTTCCGCCGGAAGTAAAAACCACTCCCTCCGCCTCTTTCGCTCCCAGAAAATTCGCCACTCTCTGCCGGGCCTTCTCCAGCACCTCCCTTGCTTCCCTGGCCTCACGATGTCCTCCACCGGGCGCCGCCTGCACCTCCACCAAGCAGCGCAGCAACTCCTTTTGTACCGCAGGCAACAATGTTCCCCCGGAAGCGTGATCCAGATAGATCCGCTCGCGGCTCATTACCCCGCCCGTCCGAACTTTTTCTCCAGCTCCCCCTTGCTCAACAGAATCATCGTTGGCCTGCCGTGCGGACAGGTGTAGGGAAGCTCACAAGCCAGCAGATCCGCCATCAATCGCAGCGCCTCCGCCTCGTTCAACCGGTCGTTGGCCTTGATTACTGTCTTGGCAATCACCTCCTCGCTCAGTTTGCGGTCTTTGCGGGTCCCGGTCCCACCCGTCTCTAGGTCCGCCACCACTCCCCGGACGAACTCTTCCACCGCCAAGGTCCGGATTCGGGGCGGCAAGGCATCCACCAAAAAAGCGTTCCCGCCCAAGGACGATATGCCCAAACCCACCTTCGCAAGTTGCTCCACCCGATCCTTCAAAAATGAGGCCTGCAAGGGCGAAAACTCCATCGTCACGGGATACAAGAGCTTCTGACCATGCACTTCCTCCTGCGCCACCTGACGCAAAAGCTGCTCGAAAAGAATCCTCTCATGGGCCGCATGCTGGTCGATCAGGACCACTCCGCCTTCCTTTTCCGCCACCAGATACAGGTGATCCACGATTCCCAGAAATCTCCACCCAGCGGGAATGCCGGGCGTGCTCTCCACCGCCAACTCCAACGAACCACCCGTGACCGCGGCCGCCATCGGTTCCCGGGCGGGCAAAGTCACCGCCGGTTGATGGGCCATTGGGGAGAGGGTCATCGAGGGGGTAAATCCGTTGGTCGTCATGGTGGGCATGGGCAAGGGACCGACCGAACCACCCCGCAGCACCTCCGCCACCGCACCGCTGACAAAACGCCGGACATCCCCATCCTGCCGAAACCGCACTTCCCTCTTCGATGGATGAACGTTCACATCCACCCCCGAGGGATCCATCGCAAGAAAAAGAACCGTGATCGGGAATCGGCCCCGCATCAGCGCATTGTGATACCCCTCCAACAAGGCCGCATTCAGACTGCCGCTTTGGACCGGACGCGAGTTTACAAAAAGGATCTGTTCGGCCCGCGTCGCCCGATTGACGCCGGGTCGCCCGATATACCCATGGAGATGCATGCCACCATCCCGCACATCCACCGGAAGAAGCGACCCCCGCCAATCCCTTCCAAACACCGCCGCCAGCCTTTCCTCCAGATCTTTGCGTGCGGTGTCCTGCCAGAAAACCGCCCCATCCCTTCGCAACACCCAACCCACATCCGGTCGTGCCAACGCCGCCAACTTCACCCCGTGTTCGATATGGCCCCACTCCGTCTCCTCGGTCCGGAGAAACTTCCTTCTTCCAGGCACATGGGCGAACAGTTGCCTCACCTCGATGCTCGTACCCGCCGGACATCCGGCCGAGCCTGCCCGAACGATCTTTCCCCCGTCGATCACCACCTCCGTACCCTCCAAGGCCTCCGGTTCGCGCGTCCTCAACGTAAAACGACTGACCGATGCGATGCTCGGCAAAGCCTCCCCGCGAAACCCGAAGGTCTGAATTTTCAACAGATCCGAGGCATCACGAATCTTGCTGGTGGCATGACGTTCGAGAGCCAACAACGCATCCTCCGGCCCCATCCCATGCCCGTCATCGGTCACCCGGATAAGTGATCGTCCGCCCCTTTCCACTGAAATCTCAACTTTCTTGGCCCCGGCATCCAGGGAGTTTTCGACCAGCTCTTTCACCGCGGAAGCCGGGCGCTCCACTACCTCACCGGCGGCAATCCGGTTGGCCACCACTTCCGCCAACAGGCGGATCCTCTGACTCATGACAAAACGTCCGAACTCACCTCTCCCCGCGAACACCCAGATGGGAGGTCAACCGCTCCAGTTCCGCCGAAGAGGTGTATGGCAACTCGATATGACCACGCTCGCCCGTACCCACCACCCTTGCCCGGGTTCCTGTGGCTCTCTGCAACTTGAGCTCCAAATCCCGCCAATCGGCAATCTGAGCGCTTCTTCCCTTTTTACGACCTCGCGAGCCGCTGGTCTGACGCCTCACCAAAACCTCGGCCTGCCGGACGCTCAACCCGCGTTTCACGACTTCCCGACTGATGGCGGTCTGTGCCGCCGGTTCGCTCAATCCCAGGATCGCCTTGGCGTGCCCCACGGTGATCTGCTTCGAACGCAGCAAGTCCCGAACCTCGTTGGGGAGGGATCGCAACCGGAGAGCATTGGCGACCGTGGCACGGTTTTTACCCACCCGTTCCGCCACCTCCTCCTGCTTGAGACCAAACGTCTCGATCAGCGTGGCATAACCGTCCGCCTCTTCCACTGGATCCAGTTCCGCCCGTTGGAGATTCTCAATCAAGGCCAGCTCCAGAACCTGCTGGTCGGTGGCCGTCCGCACGATCGCAGGGACCTTGTTAAGGTTGAGCTTCCGCGCCGCCCTCCATCGTCTCTCCCCTGCGATCAACTCATAACCCGAACCCTTGGGGGAACGCCGGACAATCAAGGGCTGAAAAATTCCGCGGGCCCGGATCGAGTCGACCAGTTCGGCCAAGTTTTCCTCGGCAAAGACCCTCCGTGGCTGCAAGGGGCTAGGCGTAACTTCAGTGATAGAAAGCTGTAGAATCTTCTCCCCCTCCTCGACCCTGACGGCCACGGAGTTGATGGCCGCAGTTTGGCCGGGGGTCGCCTGCGTGCTTCCCAAAAGCGCTCCCAAGCCCCTTCCGAGTGGTGACTTAGCCATGACCTCTACGGTAAGTTTTCACCGCTTCTCGTCAACCTGTCCGGACCCTCCCGGCAAATAACCTTGGAAGAATTCTAGTGAGTTCACTCTTATCCATGTATTAACTCTCCTCATGTCAAAAGTCCTTTCTCGTAAACCCCTGATTCCTGGCTCGGCATGGATCTGGATCGCAATCTTCATCTCGGCTGCATCTAATTCCATTGTCTCGAAACTCCACACTCTCGGATCTTGTCACTTGGCATCAGATGGCAAGAATCCCATCAGTTTCTGCAACATATTCTTCACGGGTAGTGTGGTGGCATTCTTTACCCTATTCCTTACCCACCCCAAGGAAGTCCGCCTCTCCAACCTCCGTGGCTACTCCTCCAAGGAGTGGTTTCTAACCATCGTTTCCGGAGCCCTGGCCGGCGCCATAGCACCGATCATGTTCTTCAAGGCCTTGGCCGAAACCTCCGTTACCAATGTTGTCCTTGTCCAGACGATCGAAATCCCCATGGTCCTTGCCTTGGCTTGGCTGATCCGACGGGAGGCCTCTAGCCGGATTGCCATCGCTGGAGCGATGATTGCGTTGGTCGGCGTGACGCTTACCGCATTAATCGGTCACATGGGCCCCCTCCAGCTGATGCGGGGCGATATTTTCACCATTGTGGGAACTTTTAGCGGAGTTTTGGCCACCCAACTTAGCCGCGATGTTCTGCAGCGGATGTCACCCATACTTTATGGAATCATCCGCAATAGCCTTGG
>RGYX01000132.1 GCA_010031845.1 Verrucomicrobiota bacterium | reverse complement strand
TTACCCCGTCCTCGCAGACTCGGACGGGGTGGGATTTGAAACTATTCGCTACTACCTGATTATCAACACTATCAAGGACTTATATTGCGCCGTTTTGCGAGAAGTTGCCACGACTTGTAACTATGCTGTCACGAACTGTCACGGGATTCATTTCCCTCATTTCCAATCTGAAATCCTACCAAAAATGCCAAGCCCCTTCGAGATTAAACTTACTGATCCAACTATAAAACCATGGTTAAATCCTATTTGCATACGAACGTTTTCGGCCACCGATTCGGCCGCTACGAACCGAGGTCTGTCGGATCGAAATCATGGAGTTAGTCTATACCAAGGGCCTTCGTATGCAAATAGGATTTGACCATGGCTTTACGGTTGGATCAGTAAGTTTAATCTCGAAGCGGCTTAGCAATTTTGGTAGGATTTCGAACTGGAAGTGAGGGATGTGGATCCCGTGACAGTTCGTGACAGTAAATTCACAAGTCGTGGCAATTTATCGCAAAACGGCGCAATATAAGTCCTTGATAGTGTTGATTGTCAAGTATTAGCGAATAGTTTCAAATCCCACCCCGTCCGAGTCTGCGAGGACGGGGTAAAGCCATTCAAGCCGGAGGCGAAATGTGATTGGGCCAGGGGCGGGTGTGCTGGGGCCAAATCCCACCCCTCCTATTTCTCAAGTCCGAGTCTGCGAGGACGGGGTTAAGCCAATCAAATCGGAGGCAAAAATGAGATGGGGTCAGGGGAGGGTGTTTGTGGGCCAAATTTAGCCGGGGAAAGGTTTTGCCCCAAATAACAGAACTATTTTACGTCTAGCTTCCACCATTAAAATTCTGCATACCCGTTCCTATGAAAGATTATCAAAAACTCCTGCCCTACTGTGCCTTGCTTGTGTTGCTTTCCATTTGCCCAAACCTTCTGGCTGACAGTCCCCTGGAAACCAAAATGAATCAGATGCGGAAAAGCTTTCGGGAACTCAAAAAGGCCATGGTGGCTCCGGTCGAGGCCGACAAGCAGAAGTATCTTTCGTGGGTGGCTGAACTAAAATCGGCAACGGAGGCCTCCAAAGCTCTGGATCCTGAGAAAACCTCCCATGTGCCAGTCGACCAAAAAACCGCATTTCTTGAGGGGTATAGGAACAAAATGGATGAGCTAGCTGATGAAATTGGATCGCTGGGGAAAGCCATCGAAGCATCCAAGTGGGATGAGGCCAAGGCTCTCGTGGGGCAGATCAATCAGGTGCAACGGGAAGGGCACCAGAAATACCGTTCAGAGAGAGACGAGCACTAATCCTCTCAAATCCAATTCCGTCCGATTCTGTGGGGAGAGTGGCAAGCCATCGCGCCGTAGACCGACTTTGCATGGGCAAGGCAGGGTTATCGTGGCCTCAGTCGATCACCCCAATTACTAGAATTAGGTCGGGTAATTTCCAGGAACAGGAATTGCGGGCTTTGCTCACCCGAATTTGACCCATCCACGTTACAAGGAACTATTTCTTATCCGGGCGGCTTTCCGGTCCGCGACGAGCGGGCATGTCATGCTCTTCCATGTCATCTTCCATCTCTTCGCTCATGGGGCAGTTTCGCATGCCCATCCTCATCATGCCGCATCCGCCCATCCGTTCGCCACGTTGCCATGCCGCACATTCCTGTCTCTGCATGCCATGATGGTCGCCTCGTTCGCAACGGCCGAAGGTCTTCACCAAGGCACTTAGGGCAATCAGGGCAAGGCTGAGGGCAACCACGGACATGAAAACCAGCTTTAATTTGCAGCAACAATGGCAGGAGGGTTTATTGGAATCGTCAGTTTGTTTATCATTCATGGAAACAAGTTACCCCTGCGGAACTCACATGGCAAATGGAGCCCCTATGACTTTAGGTCGAAGCGGTCGAGATTCATCACCTTGACCCAAGCGGTGACAAAATCCCTCACAAACCTCTCCTTGGCATCATCCTGGGCGTAAACCTCCGTGAGGGCACGAAGTTCGGAGTTGGAGCCAAAGACGAGATCCACCCGGGTGCCGGTCCATTTCACCTTGCCTGTTTTACGGTCGTGACCTTCGTAAAGGCCACCGACGGCTGAAGGTTTCCATTCAATGTCCATGTCGGTGAGGTGGATGAAGAAGTCGTTGGTGAGCGTGCCGGGTTTGTCGGTGAGAACTCCGTGTTTCGTGTGACCATAGTTGGTGTTGAGCACCCGTAGGCCGCCGACCAAGGCAGTCATCTCAGGAGCGGTAAGTTTCAGCAGTTGGGCTTTGTCGATTAGCAATTCTTCTGCAGGTGTTTGGATGCCTTGGCGGGTATAGTTGCGGAATCCGTCGGCCAGGGGTTCCAACACGGCAAATGATGCGACATCAGTTTGTTCCTGGGTGGCATCGGTCCGACCTGGCGTAAAGGGGACCTGAATTTTATGCCCCGCCTTTATGGCTGCATCCTCCACCGCGGCACAGCCTGCCAAGACGACAAGATCGGCGAGGGAGACCTGCATCCCGCCGGGGGCCAAGGCATTGAATTCGACTCGGATGGCTTCGAGCTTTTGAAAGGCTTGGCAAAGTTCCCTGGGTTCGTTTACCTCCCAGGCGTTTTGCGGCGCCAGACGAATACGGGCTCCGTTGGCCCCCCCACGCATGTCGGATCCACGGAAGGTGGAGGCCGAGGCCCAAGCGGCCTTGACCCATTGGTTTTGAGGGAGACCGGAGGCGAGAATCTTGGATTTGATGGCCGAAATCTCCTTTTCGCCAATCAACTTATGGTCAACAGCCGGGACAGGGTCCTGCCAAATGAGAATCTCCTTAGGAACTTCGGGGCCAAGATAGCGGCAGCGGGGGCCCATGTCGCGGTGGGTTAGTTTGAACCAGGCGCGGGCAAAGGCGTCGGCAAAGAGTTGGGGGTTTTGGTGGTACCGTTTGGAAATGGGGCCGTAGATCGGATCCATGCGCAGGGACATGTCGGCGGTGGTCATCATGGGACGGTGCTTTTTGGAGGGATCATGGGCGTCGGGGATCATGTCCTTTTCCTGAACATCCTTGGCGAGCCACTGCCATGCTCCGGCCGGACTTTTCACCAGTTCCCACTCGTAGCCCAGAAGCATGTTGAAGTAGCCCATATCCCATTGGGTGGGATTCGGTTTCCAGGCGCCCTCAATTCCACTGGTCGTGGTGCAGACCCCCATGCCGGACCCGAAAGAGTTTTTCCATCCGAGGCCCATTTCCTCCATGGGAGCGCCCTCGGGTTCACGGCCGACCAACTTGGGATCTCCGGCGCCGTGGCATTTGCCAAAAGTGTGTCCACCCGCGACGAGGGCCACGGTCTCCTCATCATTCATGGCCATGCGGGCAAAGGTCTCCCGGATATCACGACCGGAAGCGACGGGGTCGGGTTTTCCGTTGGGACCTTCGGGGTTTACATAGATCAGGCCCATTTGAACGGCGCCGAGGGGCTGTTCCAGTTCCCGATCCCCGGTATAGCGTTTGTCGCCCAGCCAGGTGGTTTCAGAACCCCAGTAAATGTCGTCCTCGGGCTCCCAGATGTCTTCGCGTCCGCCGCCGAAACCGAAGGTTTTGAAGCCCATCGACTCCAGGGCGCAGTTTCCGGCCAGAATGAAGAGATCCGCCCAGGAAAGCTTATTTCCATACTTTTTCTTAATGGGCCA
>RGYX01000131.1 GCA_010031845.1 Verrucomicrobiota bacterium | reverse complement strand
GCCGGGCCTAGGCCCGGCTTTCGCAAAAACGCATGCTTACCCTTTCCCAACTCAGCAAATCTTTCGGCGGGCGCACGCTCTTCTCCGATGTCTCGCTCCAGATCAACCGGGAAGACCGAATCGGACTGGTCGGGCCTAATGGCGCCGGCAAATCAACCCTCTTTTCCCTCATCCTCGGAGAGTCGAGTCCGGACGATGGGAAAGTGAGCCTCGAGAGGAATGTCACCCTGGGATTTCTTCCCCAAGAATCGGCTCCGGCAGGTGATGAAACCATTCTGGAACTCGCTTGCGCGACCTCCCCGGAAATGTCCCGTGTCCAGAGGGCCATCCAGCGCCACGAAGCCGCCGGCACCTTGGAAGACCCCGAGTACCACGAAGCCCTCGATACGTTCACCGAACTGGGCGGGTGGCAGCTCGAGCCACGCGCCAAACAGATTCTCAGCGGTCTCGCCTTCCGGGATTCCGATTTCCACCGCAAAGCCAAAGCCCTCAGCGGAGGCTGGATCATGCGCGCACATCTCGCCCGGCTGCTGGTGCAGGAGCCCGATCTTCTTCTGCTGGACGAGCCCACGAACCACCTCGATCTCGAGTCCCTCGTCTGGTTTCAGGAATATCTCCGCACTTACCCCGGCGCGATCCTCATGATTTCCCACGACCGCGAGTTTTTGAACGAGCTTGTGGGTTCCATCGTGGAGATTTCCCAGAACAAGCTCCATCGTTACCGCGGAAACTATGACAAATATGTGGTCGAAAAGGCCGCCCGAGAGGAACAGCACCTTGCTGCCTATAAAAATCAGCAGAGGGAGATTGCCTCCCTTCAGGAGTTCGCCGACCGGTTTCGTGCCAAGGCCAGCAAGGCCTCCCAGGCCCAAAGCAAACTCAAACAGATTGATCGCATGGACAAGATCGAAGCCCCTGTTTCCGCCACCCGCTCGATCAAGTTTCGTTTTCCCCAACCGGTTCGCAGCGGCCTGCGGGTGATCACGCTCAAGGACGTGGATCACACCTACAAAAATACGGAAGGATCTGCCGACCTCACCGTTTATCAGGGCCTCAACTTCGAGGCAGAACGGGGACAACGCACGGTTCTCGTGGGCCCAAACGGAGCGGGCAAATCCACCCTGCTGAAGCTTCTGGGTGGCGCACTCCCCATCCAGCAAGGAGAACGCCTTCTGGGTCACAACGTTCGGGTGGGTTACTTCTCCCAACACCGGGGCGACACCCTGAACCTGAAACATCAGGTTCTCGAATCGGTTCTGGATTCCCCCAATCCCGTCAACGAACAGATCGCTCGGACGGTTCTGGGTTCTTTCCTCTTTCGCGGGGATGACGTTTTTAAGACCGTTGGGGTTCTCAGCGGAGGGGAGAAATCCCGCCTCGCCCTCGTCAAACTTCTTCTGGATCCCCCCAACCTCCTTCTCATGGACGAACCCACCACCCACTTGGACATCGGCTCGATCGATGCCCTCATCCAGGCACTCCACCAATACGAGGGGACCCTCCTCTTTATTAGTCACGATGTTCATTTTATCCGTGCGATGGCCACGACCGTCCTGCACATCAGTGCGGGCCAACTTACCCCTTACGCCGGCGACTATCAGTACTACCTTGAAAAATCAAAGGCCACCTCCGCCCGAGCGGCTCTCACTGCAGGGGAGCAGCTCACCAACTCACAGCCGGTGAATTCCAAACCCTCCCTTGCCCCGGTTTCTCCCGAAAAAACTCCTACCCCCAGAAAAACCAAGGAGCAAAAGCGTGCCGAAGCGGAAGCCCGCCAGGAGAAAAGTCGCCTTAAGAAAGCGCACCAGTCGAAAGTCTCCGAGTTGGAAAAAAGAATCCACGCGCTGGAAACCCGCTTGGCCGAGATCACGGCGGAGCTCGAAAAGCCGGAGACGTATCAAGCCAACGGAGCTGCCGTCACCCTCAGTCGCGAATCTGCCACCGTCAGCGCCACTCTGGAGCAACTCATCGCTTCTTTCCACCCAAGCCAACGAAGGTTGAGGCTTTAGAAGCTATAGACCACTTCCGCCCCGGCGTAGTAAGCCGGCCCGTTCTGTCCTTCCGGCTGAGCCGCCCCACTTTGCACCTGATAAAGATTCGATCCCCAATCCATCCGGTATTCCGCACGGATCAAAAGATTGTCGATGACCTGAAATCCCGCCGTCAGGGTGTATTCCCATAGATTCACACCTGTGACGTGCCGGGTTGGGTTGTTGTTTTCGGGCGTATTGGTGGTCGTGCTGGCCCCGAGATAACCGATCACGCCATCGTTGTTGCTTCCCAGATACTCCCCGCGACTACCAAGACTGAACCAGTCATTGAACTGATACTTGGCGTAGGCACCGGCCCCATACCAGTGGGTGTTGATGTTGGCTGTCTGGCTCTCCGCTACCCCGCTTAGATTTCCAAAGACCGTGTTGAAGGCGAGCAGGAGTTTGTCATCGGCAAACTTCGGTGCCCAGTTCCCCCAAGAATTATAGACCAACATATAGGCGGAAATGTCTCCGTTATTGGCCCGGGCCGGCTGGCTGGAAGACGTGAGACTGCTGTTGGTGGATCCAGTTGCCGTATTGTTGTCGTATCCGGTGCTATATTGGAAATTATTGCTCCAAGTGGCGTTGCCCCCGGGAGCCGTCACATTCAAGGAGGCCAGAACGGCACAACCGTCACCGCTGTTGGGATTCAAGGTCGTGTTGTTGTCACTGTTCGATCCGTTCACCACTCCGAGCTTTCCATCGAGATAGTCGTCGAACTTATAGGCGGATAGCACCCCGGTGTAGTAGAGAGGCATGACATTAAAGAGCATGCCGTAGGTGATGTTCATGTTGGCCGGCCTTTCGATCACCTCATAGCCCAAGGGGGACACAAACTTGCCCACCTTGAAATCCCATCCGTTGCCGACCGGCGCCCGGATCGAGGCGTAAGCCTGCTCCAAGAAAAGACTGTTGGAGTTATTGTTGGTATTGTAACCGGCATTGGGGCTCCGGTTGATGAAGTAGGAGGCATCCTCGCCGATCATCACATCCGCCCGGAACCCCGCTTGGGCTTTGTTCTCCGAAGTCAGCGCCTTTTCCAGGGCCAACTTGACCGCATACAGGTTAAAATCCCCTCTCTGCGCCGTATCCGTAGCGTACCGGGTACAGACCATCGAGTGGTTGTCTTGGCCGGTGAAGTTATAGCTATACCCGGCGTCCACATAGCCGCTTAGTTTGATGCCCTTCTGGGCTGTTTCGACAAAGTTGTTCTGCACCAGTTTTTTGGTGTCGGTTGCTGAAGCTTCCGGAGCGCTGTCCGCACGGAGAACCGGCAAAAAGAGAGCCAGTGCGATGAGAGAGATGGAGGTTGTCTGCATAAAATCTTCCTACCCCCGCTGATTCTTACCGTCGACTTTTTATCTCACTGCCGGCTCAATCGCGAGGCGAGCCTTCAACCGTGGAGGATCTATTTGCCCCCGGCATCCTCTGGGGCGGGCCCAAATCCCCAGAGCGAGAAGTCCAAATCGTTCTCCCTCCGCATCTGAAATTCTGATGATTGGCCTTCCATCCATAGGTTCCGAATTTTGGTCATTCGGGGGGACTGAATCAGCAGAGCCGGTGCGTACCTGCCTTGACCCATCAACATCTCCTCGCCGTTGGGTCCATCAAAGATCAAAAAATTCTT
>RGYX01000014.1 GCA_010031845.1 Verrucomicrobiota bacterium | reverse complement strand
AAGCGGTATCTGGATGGCAACGCCTCCATTTGGACCAACCTTCATGGCCATCGTCATCCCAGATTGGATGCGGCCGTATTTGACCAACTGGGTCGGATCGCCCATTCCTCCTTCTTGGGCCTAACCCATGAGCCCGCGGCACGTTTGGCCTCGGAACTTGTCTCCTTCACCAACCACCCCGATTTGCATCCCAAACTCAATCGGGTTTTCTTCTCGGATGACGGCTCCACCGCCATGGAGGCGGGCCTTAAAATGATCCTCCAGGGTTTTTCCCAAAGCGGAGAACCCCAAAGAAGAGAGTTTATATCCCCCGACGGCGCCTATCATGGCGATACGATCGGAGCCATGAGTCTGGGAAAAAGCGAAGCCTTCCATCACCCTTATCAGCCTTTTCTGTTCCCCACCCGCAAGGTAATGACTCCGGCCTGTTACCGATGTCCCTTCAACCAAGCCAAACCCCAACTGGACGACGCTCGCCACTACCGAAAATGTAATTTTGAGTGTGCGGCTCTAGCCGAAGAAGAGATCCAAAAAGCGGGCGACCGCTTGGCAGCCTGGGTACTGGAGCCCAAAGTCCAGGGAGCGGCCGGAATGATCATGCACCCGGAGGGATATGCCCAAAGAACAGCGGCTGCAGCCCGGAAAGTCGGAGCCAAGGTGCTCTTTGATGAGGTTTTGACGGGATGCCACCGCACTGGAGCCGCCCTCGCAGCTCACTCCGAGGCGGTGATGCCGGATGTGGTCGCCTTGGCCAAAGGATTAACCGGCGGTTACCTGCCCTTGGCGGCCACCCTCACCACGGAGGAAATCTTTGCCTCCTTCGTGGGAGAACCGGAAAAAACCTTCTTCCATGGGCACAGTTATACCGCCAATCCCTTGGGATGTGCGGTGGCCTCAGCCAACCTCAGTCTCTTGTCGGAACTGGAGGGGGAAAAGCAAAGGAATCGCGTTTCACAGACCTTGCGGCAGCTTTCCAAGAAGTTTTGGCAGCATCCCCATGTGGGAGATGTGCGGCAAGAGGGAGCCATTCTGGCGATCGAGATTGTGGCCAATCGCAATACCCGGGCCCGATTCTCTAGCAAGGAAAGGCGGGGAGCCAGAATCTGTCGGGCGGCCCAGGAGTTTGGTCTGCTCACCCGCCCAATTGGTGATGTGCTGGTCCTGATGCCTCCGTTTTGTTCTACCGACGAGGAAATTGAGGGCATGGTCGCCTCGTTGGATCAAGGGCTCCGAAAAGAGATACCAGCGTGAAGGGAGTTTTTATCACCGGAACGGACACCGGAGTGGGCAAGACCTACTTTACTGCCTTTTGGACACGGTCACTCAGACAAGCCGGACTTCCCGCCCTTCCCTTAAAACCCATTTCCTCTGGGGATCGATCTGACGCGAAGGCTCTTTTCGAAGCCGCCGAGGGAACCATGTCCTTGGATGAAATAAATCCCATCCACTTCCAACCGGCGTTGGCCCCTTGGGTGGCCTGCAAATTGAACCAACAAGACTTTCCCAAAGAGCGACTCCGAAGGCATATCAACCATCTTCAGTCCAAGCATTCCGGCCCTTTTCTGGTGGAAGGGGTTGGAGGCTGGCGAGTTCCTCTGGATAGGGATTACGGAGTTCGGGAATGGGCTCAGGAACTAAACCTTCCCGTCATCCTGGTGGCCCGGGCTGGATTAGGAACCCTTAACCACGTTTTGCTGACGGTTGATTCCATTCGCCAAGCCCAACTCCCGGTTTTGGGAATTATCGTAAATCTGTACCAAGCTACCGATGATGAAGCTTCCCGAACCAACCCCAAAATCATTGAAGAGCTAACTGGCTTGCCGGTATTTCTTCTTTCCCCCCAGGCTCAATTCACCACGAGATTGCCCTCTTGGTTATGTCCTAAGGACGAAGGGCCAGGGACCACCTAGGATCTGCGTCCATCTCCCAGTTAGAATCCGCTTGATCCAAAGCCCGGCGTGCGGTGACTGCGGCGATCATGGCCGCGTTATCGGTGTTCCATCCCTCTGCTGCAGCAAGTAGTTGGGCTCCAGACCTCCGAGCCGCCTCTTCCAACATCCGATATACGGTTCGGTTGGCACTGACCCCCCCGCTGAGGGTTAGGACCTTGCGTCCTGTTTTTTCCAGCGCCTGTCGACAGCGATCAGCCAGGCATTCCGCAATGGCCGCTTGGGCCTCCGCACAGAAATGAGGGCGATCCAAACCGGGCAAGGCCAACTCCGGTTGTTTTTCCAATAAAAGACGGGCGGCATTCTTGAGCCCACTAAAACTAAAGTCACAACTTTCGGCACCTTTCATCGGTCGGGGTAAGGAATATTTGCCGACCTCACCTTTTCGGGCCTCTTTTTCCATGGCGGCCCCCCCGGGGTATCCCAAACCCACCATGCGGGCCAATTTGTCGAAAGCCTCTCCGGCGGCATCATCCCGAGTGGTTCCCACGATTTTTCGCTCTTGGGAGCTGATCGCATCCACCAGCAACGTATGTCCTCCGCTGGCGATCAGGGCCAGATGAGGATACACCGGCCAATCTCCTTGAGAGACGAAAGGGCTATAAAGGTGTCCTTCCAGATGATTGATGGCATAAAAGGAACTCTTTTCGGCCCAGGCCAAGGCTTTACCGAACGCCAATCCAACCAAAAGGGCAGGAGCCAACCCGGGACCGGAGGTGGCACCAACGACGGAGAAGCCATTTCCAACCGCTTTCTCCCTTACTCGTGAGGTAAGGCGTGGCAAAAGCTCGAGGTGTTGACGAACGGTCAACTCAGGAACAATACCCCCAAGCGGTCCATGTTCTTCCGGTCGGGTCGCCAACTCCTCGGCGATGACCGTGCATCCTTGTTCGGTGGCTTCCACCATGGCCACCGCCGTTTCGTCGCAGGAGGTCTCGATTCCCAAGGCACAGACTTTCTTCACCACAAAGCCTTAACGCATTGCCATGGATCGCCGCACAAACACTTTCCAACCTCTTAAGGCGTCCACCGCCCGGTCTAGAGGCTCGTCGGTGACAGACTCCTCGGAATCACCCGCTCTCTTCAGACCAGGGCTGCGAATCCGATAAAGGGCCTGCTCCTCCCCTTTGGTCATCCGGGCGAGAATATCCGGCTCAATACCCACCCCATGAATCTTTCGGTGCGAGGGGGTGGTGTAATGGGCCGTGGTCAATCGAACCGCCACTGCCGGGGCCACCGACCGATCCACCGGTTGCACCGTTTGCACCGAGCCTTTCCCGAACGTGGTTTCTCCCACGATGACTGCTTTGCCTAAATCCTGCAGAGCCCCCGAAACAATTTCAGCTGCACTGGCGGTGTTGCCATTGACCAAAACCACGGTAGGCCAGCGAATCTTGCGTGGAGCAGCCTTGGACAGATACTCAAACCGACCCACGGATCCCTTGCGGCCCTCCGTAGCCACGACCATGGTTTTTTCAGGGACAAAGCGGCTGACAATCTCCACCGCCTCGTCCACCAAGCCTCCGGGATTATCCCTTAAATCCATGATGAGCGAGGTTGCACCATCTTTCTCCAGTCGGGCAATGGCCGCATCAAACTCCTTATCGGTTTTCTCCCCAAACTGCGTGATTCGAAGATAGCCGATTTTTTCCCCACGGGTCATCTCATCCGGCAGCAGGGAGACATCGGTAACGGTAGGGACCTGGATCATCTCGCGAATCAGGGAGAACTCCAGAACCTTACCTTCCGTGGGGCGGAAAATGGCAAGCTGAACCGGCGCACCCGGTTTGCCTCTAAGCTTACGAATCGCCTCCCCAAGGGTCATTTTCTGCGTTCCTTGCCCATCGATTTTCATGATCCGGTCCCCCGGCAGAATACCGGTCCGGAACGCAGGTCCGCCCTCGATCGGAACATTCACGGTCAGCTGATTCTCTAGCATGCCCACGGATATGCCCAACCCACCGAATTGGCCCTCGGTCTCGGTCCGGATCATGGCGTAACCTTCGGGATCCAAAAACTGGCTATGGGGATCCAGGGAAGAAAGAAGCCCCCGAAGGGCGGCATAGGTCATCTTGTCATAATCAGTCTTTTGGGGGTCCAAATACTCGTCCCGAACGAGCTCCACCACGTTGGCAAACAGCAGGGCACTACGATACCGCCCCTCCTCCCCTTGCGCCACGGAATGGGTAGTGGGGTTCGTTTGGGATGATCCGAAATCTGCCCCCAGCAAGAGACAGAAAAGAACAATGGGGGCGGATTTCGGCACGTTCAGCGCTGGACCGGGATATCCAAGTTAGCCTGAAACCAGGGAATCGTTTTATGGAGGCCTTCCTCAAGCGAAACCTTGGGCTCCCAGCCCAGAATTTTTTTGGCTCGGGATATATCCGGTTGTCGCTGCTTGGGGTCGTCGATGGGAAGAGGTTTTTTTACAATTTCACTTTTGGTTCCGGTGATGCGACGGATCCGTTCCGCAAACTCGAGGATGGTCAACTCCACCGGGTTTCCGATGTTCACCGGTTCATGAAAGTCCGATTGGGAAAGACGAAAGATTCCATCAATCAAATCGCTGACAAAACAGAAGCTGCGGGTCTGTTTCCCCTCACCAAAGATCGTGAGAGGCTCACCCCGGAGTGCCTGCCCCACAAAAGCCGGCACCACGCGCCCGTCCCGCAGACGCATTCTCGGCCCATAGGTGTTGAAAATTCGGACAATTTTTGTGTCGACCTTATGGAACCGGTGATAAGCCATGGTCATGGCCTCGGCAAACCGCTTGGCTTCATCATAAACTCCGCGAGGGCCGATCGGATTCACATTCCCCCAATAGTCCTCCTTTTGGGGATGAACCAAGGGATCTCCATAACACTCGCTGGTGGAGGCCAAAAGGAATCCTGCCCCCTTGGCCTTGGCTAAGCCCAGGGCGTTGTGGGTTCCCAAAGACCCGACCTTGAGGGTTTGAATGGGAAGCTCGAGATAGTCGATGGGGCTGGCCGGTGAGGCAAAGTGGAAGACGAAATCCACCGACCCCTCCACGGAAATGAACTTGGTGACATCGTGCCGTATAAAGCGAAACCGTTTTTCCGAACGGAGATGGTCGAGATTTCTTTCATTCCCCGTCAATAGATTGTCGATGGCAATGACCTGATGTCCCTCCTGCAAAAGACGATCCATCAGGTGGGATCCCAAAAAACCCGCTCCGCCTGTAACCACGCTGGTCGGCATGATCCAAGCCCTAGATTCAATCCCTAAAAATGCAAGCCATAGGACTCGCCGAACGCCCTTGATTCGACCAAATTGGATCGGTGGATTCGACCTCAACTCTCGCAACGCCGAACTTCGGGAATTACCGAATCGAAAAAGAGCTTGGGCAAGGCGGCATGGGCACCGTATATCTGGCCAAGGATACCGGCCTCAATCGAAACGTGGCGCTCAAGATTCTTCGTGCGGATCTTAGTCACGACCCCGAATTTTCCCGAAAGTTTCTGGAAGAGGTCGAGGTCACGGCCTCCCTGGCTCATCCCAATATCATCCGTGTTTTCACCTTGGGGGAGCATGAGGGACGTCTGTATCTCGTCATGGAGCATCTCGATCAGCCGAGCCTGGAAGAACGTCTGAATAGGCTCGGCAAGCTTTCAGAGCCGGAAGTTCTGGAAATCGGCCTCGGGATTGCTTCCGCCCTCCAATTTGCCAACGAGGAAACCGGCTTGATCCACCGGGACATCAAACCAGGCAATATTCTTTTTGGGCGGGGGGATATTCCCAAATTGGCCGATTTTGGACTGGCAGCCGGAGCCCGCTCTGCCCTCGGTCAACAGGACGAAATTTGGGGAACGCCCTATTATGTATCGCCGGAAAGACTCCTACGCGAACCTGAGGACATTCGAAGCGATATCTATTCGCTGGGAGCCACCCTGTACCAAGCGATCGCCGGTCGCCCCCCTTTCGAGGCCGAGACCGCCGAGGAAGTGGCTCGCAGACACATTTCTGACCGCCCCCCGCCCCTGCGAAGCTTCTGCACAAATGCCCAGGAACAGACAGTCGTTACCCTGGATAAGTGTTTGGCCAAAAAACCGGACGCCCGATGGACGAGCTACACGGCGCTGATCAATCAGCTGGCCGATGCTTTACGCCGAATGGGGTGAAGGGAAATTATTTAATATTGATGGAAGCGCCGGTAACATTACTGATCGCACCACTGATGGTGACCGATCCGGCACTCGAACCCCCGGTGCCCGGCTTGATGAACTCAGCAGAATTTCCAACTCGGTACACCACGATTCCCTTTGATTTCCATCCCACGGTCGACGCAGCAATTGAAACATTAGAGAAGGTGGTTCCCGTACCAAAGTTTTTGGAAATAAAAAGAGGCAGGTTACCATCATCGGAGGTGGTAAGCGGGTTGTTGTAACCCCATGCAATGTTGTTCACCTGAATATTATTGGTGGATGTGGCCGCGATGTATCCATTCCCAGCCAATATTTTCGTGCTATTCAGAAGGCCAAGACTGACAAGATTGGTAAAAAAAGCTGTCGAAGAGATGGAATTCGTGTTTGTGCCGTTGAAATTTCCATCATTATCGTTTGCGTAACTGAAGGCGATCATCCCGCATTGACGAATATTGGAGACATCGACCTGCTGCTTCGCCTTGTCCAAGCCCCCTTGAATGGCCGGGACCGCCAAGCCCGCCAAAAGACCGATAATGCTAATCACAACCAGCAACTCGACCAAGGTGAAAGAGTTTGATTTTAGTTTTATGAAGCCTCGCGTAATTGAGTGAAGTTGCCTTAAAGGAGCTGCTTTCTCTAGCGATCCCTCCGGATCGCATCGCCACCTCCCCCGCCCATCCCCGCGACTCCGCCCGACTCCTCCTCATCCGTCGATCCACCGGCGAGATTACCGACCATACCATTCGCGACCTTCCCTCCCTCCTTTCCCCCCGAAACCTCCTTGTGCTTAACAACTCCAAGGTCATCCCCGCTCGTCTCGTCTGCTCCCAGAGCCGCACGGAACTTCTCCTTCTGGAGGAAACCAGCCCCGGATGGTGGACCGCTCTTGGCACCCCTTCGAAACGACTTCAACCAGGAACCATCGTCATTCCCGACCCCATCCCAGGCTCCTCCCCCAAGGATCCACCACCAAAAATCCAAGTTGAAAAAACGATCCCTGGAGGCCAATTAGTTCTCCATGTCCTCGGGGGCACCTTGGACTTACAGCAGTACGGCCTTCCTCCGCTCCCTCCTTACATCCTTAAATCACGCAGGGTTCAAGGCCAACCCGATTTCCAAGCCTCAGATCCCATTGACTACCAAACCACCTACGCCCAAACCCCCGGCTCCGTTGCCGCCCCCACCGCCGGTCTCCACTTCACTCCCGAACTCCTGACGAAGTTCCCCCATGCCTTCGTCACACTCCACGTTGGCCTCGGCACCTTCCGCCCCATTAAGACAGAGGATTTTCGCGAGCACCCCATGCACTCGGAACATTACGAAATCCCAGCTGGTTTTGCCGAAAAAGCCTCTGAAGCGGATCAGCTCATCGCCGTCGGTACCACCTCCGTTCGCGTCCTGGAATCCGCACCCCATCTGAACCCGCATCAGGGAACCACGTCTGCCTTCATTTACCCGCCTTACCAGTTCAAACGAGTGGGAGGACTCATGACCAACTTTCACTTGGCCCACTCTACGCTTCTTCTTCTGGTGGCCGCATTTGCCGGCCCCGAACTCACTCTCCAGGCCTACCGTCACGCTTTGGATCAGGGATATCGTTTTTACAGCTTCGGCGATGCCATGCTGATTCTTTAAAATCTATTATTTTACTTCCGGCTTCTTGATCGGTTCCAGCACCTCCACCAACTCAATGCTGAAAACCAAGGTCTCGTTGGGACCAATATTGCCATAAGGGGTTCCCGAGGCTCCATAGGCCAAATGGGATGGGATCACCACCTCCCACTTGTCTCCCTCCCGCATGCGTGGAAGCACGTCCTGCCAACCCGCGACCGTCCGATCGACTTTAAATTCCCCGGGTTGACCCTCCTTGGACTGGTCGAAAACCCTGCCATCCACGTGCTTGCCGACATAATTGACCTTTACCCGATCGCTCGTCTTGGGCGTTTTCCCTTTTCCCGTGGCCTCAATTTTGTAAAGGATGCCGTTTTTCAGCTGTAGCACCCCTTCTTGCTGCCGAAAATCCTCAGTGAAGATAGCTCCCTGGGTGATGTTATGGCGCCCTCCCTTTCCCTCCTCCAATGAATCCTCCGCCTTGCTTTGGCAGAGCCAAATGGTTGACAAGATTGCCGCAAGAACAAGGCCCCTCTTCATGTTAAAATCCTATGCCGCCGCCGTGCCTTGACAATCCTCACCCCGCCTCTGGGACCGCTCGCTCAAAAAACTCCTCGTAATGAAATTTGGGCATAAGGGGCCATGGTGCTTCGAATGGATTCATTTAACCGGGGGAGGTCAAATGTCCTCCATACCATGGCTCCGGCCTCCCCCTGCAAGGAAACGCCCTCGGTAAAACTCCAATTGATGCCGGCACCGGCCCTCGCTTCAAAATAATTCACCAGAGTTCCTGCCAGACTCCGGTTTTCATAGACCCCCGAATCGTTGCTGGGCAATCGCGCGGTCACCCCGAGGATTTCACCCCCCGCAAACAGGTTCACCTCCTCATCCACCGCATAATTGATTGTGGGTTTTGGAGCGCTGAGATTGAACAACCACTCTTTCGCCGGTTGCCAGCGGATACCGGGCACAGGCATGACCGGGAAAAACTGGAATATGTCCGCGCGCAACGCAATGAACCACTGAAACTCGGCATTGAGAATATTCGTCCAGGCAAAAACCGCCGGCATATTGACATTATGCCAGTTGATGTAATTCCAAGTCCCATAAATACCGGGCTCGACTTGGATTCTCATGAACCAATCCGGACTGATCTCGAAATCTCCCCCAAAAATGGCGTTTAAACCCTGAAGATTTTCGGGGAGTGGCATCGAACCGTCAAAACCGAAGGTGAAAAGCTGCCAATTCGCTCCCACAATCCCCACACAACCCTCGTCCAACCGCTTGCTTCCCAGCAAACCGATGATGCCCGACTCCTCATTGATGTTTCCCTGCCCATTGCTCAAACTGGCGTTCCAGACATAACCATACTCAGCCGCCAATTCGACCGACCATTCGTCGTTCTTCCCTGTTTGGCTTCTGTCCGGACCAAATGCCGAGCGGGTAGTTCCAATCTGCTCACGCACGGGCGCGAGCGGGTCCTCGATTTCCCCCCCTGGCTCTAAGGGATCAGATGCCACGATTGCGCTATTAGCACCCCCACTTGAACCCCCATCTTGGGGAAAACTTCCAAGGTTTGATGTGGTCGATACTTGGTTCGAGGCAACCGACATCCTCTGTGACCATGCAATATTAATATTAACAATAACTGTTAATATGCAGACCAGTAGGTATTTGTGTGAGTTTTTAAACTTCACATTAGAAAAATATATGTTTGATTTTTAATTCCAATATTTTTATTAAAAATATTGTAAGTTATTTTTTATTAGATATTTGCGACTTAACTATTTCGCAAGCCGCTTTGACCTCTCGCATGAATAAGGATTCCCCGATCAACCTAGCAGTGGCTTGGGCCAATTGCCCAGGGTCGGTCAGGACCCCATCAACACGACAGACCAACGAGCGACCTTCCCCATAGGGCCATATCCCATAAATGCTGATCGCACCGTAATAACCGTTGGAAGCGTAGTACTGCATGTCAGCCACTTCCCACCTGCCTCCCAACCCCGGGCGCATAACCCCGCAACCGATGGCCACCGCCGGTGATTTATCCACCTCCATCAACATCCAATAATCGTTGACCACGATTTTCTCTTTTTCATCCCTACCCCCATACGCCAAGGCGGTCAGCACACGGCGGAATTCGTCACGCACCGGACCGTTCTCTTTCAGAACATCCCGGAGCTCCGAATCAAAATCGACCGTCGTCCCGGGTCCGGAGGGGACTCCCGGGATTTCTCTCCAGCCGCCCCGGAAATAAGTTTGAATTTTGCTGTCCAAAACTGAAATCCATCCATCCGCTTTCCCGACTGTGATTTTATTGATTTCTTCTGGCGTGAGGTGATAGCGCCCCTCTTTTTTTCCCTCTACCCCAAGAAGCGTATCAAACGGCAATTTCTGCAAGGAAGAGCGAAAGCGATCCCAGGTTCCCGACGCCGGGGGACGGGTGAATTTTTGATACACCTTGACGGTTCCACCCTCCTCCCAAGACAGCTCCCTCCCGCCTGTGGGATCCAAATCCAAGATCAGGGGCGCCACTTTTTCCGGAGGGGCGGAGGCGATAAAAAAAACCTTGGCCCCCAAAAAACCGGGTCGGGCCCCGCCGGCCAGCCACTTTTCGCCAACAATTTCCCCTTTTTCCAGGTCTTCCACCGGCACCTCGAAGCCCATCCGTTTTAAATCTGCTTTCCAGCCGGTTTCCTGCCCTACCGAATCTTGAACGTAGCCCCATCCCCCCCAGCATAGGCAGAGCAGGAGGATCCATCTTAAGGCATTGACTCTGGGAGCTGTTTGCATAAGTATTTCTTCTTATCTCATGGCTACCGCTACGAAAAGTAAGATCATCGCCGGCAACCGACTCCACGAAAAGGATACGGGCTCATCCGACGTGCAGATCGCCCTCCTGACCGAAAGAATCAACCACCTCTCCGCTCATCTGCAAAACGCCGTTAAGGACTTCGCCTCCCGCCGTGGTCTTCTCTCCATGGTCAGTCGTCGCCGCCGTCTTCTCGATTATCTCCACCGCACCGAACCCAAACGCTACCATTCGCTTCTGCAGAAACTTAACCTGAGGAAATAACCCAACCCAAAACCAACCCCCAAGTCCCCGAGAATCGGGAATGCTCTGAACCCTTTTTGGCTGGGCAGATGACACCACGCAGGCTCCAGACGGCCTCCGCTGTGTCCTCTGAAAGCCGACCAAACAAAGGTCAGCGTTTCCCTCCTGCGCCCCTGATCCCCGAGTCCTCAATCGGCTTGGGTACGCATCCTCGACGGCACTCAAAATCAATATGAACCACAAACATCAATCCCTGACCGCCCGCGTGGGTGATCGCGACCTGCACATCGAAACCGGAAAATATGCCAAACTCGCCGACGGCGCCGCCCTCGTCACCATGGGCGAAACCATCATTCTCGTCACCGCCGTTTCCGCCACCAAGGTCAAGGAAGGCCAGGATTTCTTTCCCCTTACCGTCGAGTACAAGGAAAAGGCCGCCGCCGCTGGTCGCATCCCCGGCAGCTACTTCCGCCGGGAAGGCCGCCCCACCGAAAAAGAAATCCTCACCTGCCGGATGGTCGATCGTCCTCTGCGCCCCCTCTTCCCGAAGGGCTACTACTTCGACACCCAGGTCATTGCCATCCTTCTCAGCACCGACGGCTTGAACGATCCCGACATTCTGGCGATCAACGGCGCGTCTGCCGCCCTGATGGTCTCCGATATTCCCTGGGCCGGCCCAGTGGCCGGAGTCCGTGTCGCCCGCCTTCAAGGCAAATTTGTGGCGAACCCCACCCACCCTGAAATCGCTGAGAGCGATCTCGATCTCGTTT
>RGYX01000130.1 GCA_010031845.1 Verrucomicrobiota bacterium | reverse complement strand
CCGGTCCCGGGCCGCACCGTCGCTCCCATCCTCGGCCACCCGCAGGCTGGCATACTGCCCCAGTTTTTCCGCCAGAAGGTCGATTTCCCTTTCCTCCTCCAGCGCCCCGGCCAAGCCCTCCGCCTCCACCAGTTTCCCCCGCCAGCGCTTCATGACCCCGCGCCTGGTGCGAAGCGTCTCCAATCCCTTTTCCCAGGCGGCTGCGTCCGAGAAGAGCGGGGAAAGATCCCAGGTGTCCTCGGCCCGAAGGTCGGATCGGGAGGGAATCATTTGCACCGGTTGGGCAGGATGCGCTGGAACCACCATATCCACAGATTGCTGGAACCCGGGACCGCGCACCATCTCCTCCTCCGCTTGCCGTCTTCGCGGCTTTCCTTACGATAGCCCCATGGCCGAGATTGCCTTTTTTGCCCAACGCGGCGCCTCGCGGGTGACTCCCCGCATCATGAAGAATCTTCTCCACCGCCTGCCGATCCTGAAGGCCGAATTCACCCAGATCCATGCCCCCAAGTTTCCGCACCTCGTCGACCAGCTGGAATTCCTCGCCGACGTGGTGGAGGACTTTGCCGAAGGTGCGTATCAGGATATCCCCTACACCGCGGCCGCCGCTTCCGCCTTTGCCATCATCTACACCCACCGACTGCTGGACATCATTCCCGACTTTGTCGCTCAAATCAGTTTCGAGGACGACTCCGCCGTGGTTCGCGCGGTTCTCATTCTCTATGAGAAGGATTTTGAAAAATACGCCCACGCCCAGCATCTGAACTGGAAAAAGATCACCCTCAAGCCCTGACCGGCTTCCCCGGCGCATGAGCCCCGCTGGCTGGACCGACACTCTTGAACACCATCTCGGCCGTTGGGCCGTCCCTTACCTGACCCGGGGTCTGGTCGCCATGAATGGTGGAGCCTGGCTCCTCAATCTGGCCTCGCCCGGATTCACTTCCATTCTAAAGCTCGAGCCCTCGCTCGTCGTCCAAGGGGAGTTCTGGCGCCTCATCACCTTTCTTTTTGTCCCCCCCTCCTCCGCCCACCCCATCTTCCTTCTCCTGTTTCTTTGGTTTCTCTGGTCGATCGGCGATGCCTTGGAGGAAACCTGGGGCTCTTTCCATCTCAATCTCTACCTCCTGATCGGTGTCCTGGCAGTGATCGCCACCGCCTTTCTCGTCCCATCCGCCCCGGTGAATCCATTCTATCTGCACAACTCCCTCTTTCTCGCCTTCGCCACCACCTTGCCCGACCAAAAGGTCTTTTTCTTTCCCATCCCGATTCCACTCTCCGTCCGTTGGGTGGCCGCCATCAGTTCCGGACTCCTCTTCCTCCCCGCCCTCTTTGAACCTGCCCTGCTACCGGGTATTCTGGCGGGGCTTGCCGGATACTTGGCCTTCTATTTTCCTCCCTTTGTCGGAGGCCTGCGCGACCGCTTCCGGCGTTGAGGGTCATGCGGTTCCTTTCGCTTGCCCTGCCGTTTTTTCTCCTGACACACGCCTGGGCCAACCCGCTCCCGAAGGAAACCAAGGTCCTGATCCTCGCAGTTCCGGAAAACTGGAACTCGACCGTGACCCAACTTCAGGCGTATCGCCGGGAGAATGACCGGAATTCCTGGACGGCCATCACCCCGTCCTTCGGCGCGAATCTCGGTCGCAACGGATTGGCCTGGGGACGGGGATGTCATCCACCTCAGGAAGGACCCCAGAAACGCGAAGGGGACAAAAAGTCTCCAGCCGGGATGTTCCGTCTGGGATCGGTTCTTTACGGATCGGATAACAAAAGTCCAATTTCCAATTGGCGCTACCGCATGGTCACGGACCGGGATCTCTGGATCGAAGATCCCCATTCCACGAACTACAACCGGCACCTGATTCTCTCCACACACGAGGAGTTTCCGGAGAATCACCTCTACGATCTCATGCGCCAAAACGATCCGGCCCATGCCCTCAAGATCTTTATCCGGCACAACGCCCCGCCTGAGGTGCAGCCCAATGCCGGCAGTGCCATTTTTTTTCATCTCTCCCGTGGCCGCGATCATCCCACCACCGGTTGCACCACGCTTTTGCGGGAGGATTTTGAGACTCTCTTCCGGAACTGCACCCCGAAGGATCAACCTGTTTATGTACTCCTACCCAAGTCGGTCTATCTTCAGTGGAAGTCGGTCTGGAATCTTCCCTAAATCCCCATGACTTCCCTCAAACTCGATCTCACGATTCTCGTGGCGTACTTCGTCGCCATGATCGGGATCGGTCTGGCCGCCTCCCGCAAACAGACCTCGCTCAATGACTATGCCTTGGGGGGGCGTCAGATGCCGTGGTGGGCGGTCCTGGCCTCCATCCTCGCCGCCGAGATCAGCGCCGCCACCTTTCTCGGAGCCCCCGGGGAGGGTTATGAACTCCGCAACTTTACCTACGCCCAATTGGCGCTGGGAACCATCTTGGCTCGGCTCCTGGTGAGCTGGATTTTCATCAAACCGTATTACCAATACGGCGTCGTCTCCATTTATGAATTTCTGGAGAAACGATTCGGCCCGCAGTCACGTCAGGCCGCCAGCGCCGTCTTCCTCATCACCCGGGCCTTGGCCAGCGGCACGCGGCTTTATGTGGCGGCCATTGTTCTGGTTCTCGGATATGAAATGTACACCGGCTTCCACCCTACTCCCTTGGTGGAACTGGGAATCTATCTTCTGGCCCTCTTTGTGCTGGTGGCACTGACGGCCGTCTACACGGCTGCGGGGGGAATCAAGGCCGTCGTCTGGACCGATGTCATCCAGGCCTGCGTCATGTTTTCCGGGTTGGGTTTTGTCATTTGGCATCTCCTGAAATCGATTCCGGGCGGTCTACCCACCCTCCACGGAATGCTGCAACAGCCCGGGGATCTCTCCTTCTGGAGTTTGGGCCCCTATTTCCCTGACAAGCCCTGGGCCACCCTAAAAGCGGTATTCGAAACCGAATACACGGTTTGGACCGCCTTTTTTGCCGCCACCTTTGTGACGATGGCCACCCACGGAACCGACCAGGACATGGTGCAACGGATGCTCACAGCCAAAAATCCCGGCAAAAGCCGCTTGGCCTTGGTGACGTCCGGTCTGGCCGATCTCCCGATCGTCTTCGCCTTTCTCGCCATCGGAATTCTCCTTTGGGTTCACTATCAACGAAACCCGGACCCCCATCTCCCGGAGCGAAACGCCCACGTCTTCGCCTACTACATCCTCAACCAACTTCCTCCCGGACTGCGCGGTCTGCTGATTGCCGGAATTTTTGCCACCGCCATGGGCTCTCTGAGCACCGCCCTGAACGCCCTAGCCACCTCTTGGGTGCGGGACTGGTATGAGCCTTTCCTTGCTCCGCGCTGCAAAAACCCCGATTCCCTTCGGGCCGCCCGCTGGTCGACCGTGGCTTTTGCCGGAATTCTTGTTTTGATCGGGGGCGCCACCGCCTGGGTGGTCATTTCCCATCCGACCTCCCGCATCCTTCCCATCGTTCTGGGTGTATTTGGCTACACCTACGGATCCCTGTTGGGAATCTTTCTGCTGGGTGCCCTGACCCAAAATCGCGGCAGTGACAGCGGAAATCTTGTTGCCATGGCGGCAGGCTTCCTGGCGGTCGCCATTCTTTCCGGCCTCCCGTCGGATCTCTTGAAACTCTGCGGCCTCCCGCCCCTTCCACGTCCCGATTGGCTTCC
>RGYX01000129.1 GCA_010031845.1 Verrucomicrobiota bacterium | reverse complement strand
TGGCTTTCCGGCTCTCCGTAGCCTCCAAGTGTTGATAGATAAGGGCCTGCAGGGCCTTGGCGTCTTCTCCGCCCGACAATCTCTCCAAGCCGACCATCCCGGGGTTGTGGCGTTTCTCAAAATTCCCTTCCTCATCCAGGACGTAGGCCAAACCTCCGGACATGCCGGCGCCGAAATTTTTTCCAGTGGGTCCAAGCACCACCACCGTGCCCCGGGTCATGTATTCGCAACCGTGGTCGCCCACTCCCTCAATCACCGCAGTGGCGCCACTGTTGCGAACCGCAAAACGCTCTCCGGCCCGTCCGTAGGCAAAGAGTTTGCCCCCGGTGGCTCCATAGAGGCAGGTGTTGCCGCAGATAGAATTGATGGAGGGATCAAAACTGATGCCTTTCGCGGGAATGACGACGATTTCGCCACCGGACATCGACTTACCGACATAGTCGTTGGCTTCACCCTGCAGGGTGAGTTTGACCCCATTGACAAGGAAGGCGCCAAAAGACTGTCCGCTGGTACCGTCAAACTTAAGGGTAATGCTGCCTTCGGGCAGTCCTTCGTCCCCATAGCGGTAGGCGATTTCACCGCTGAGTTGGGCGCCGACCGAGCGATGGGCGTTGTTAATCTTGTAGGAAAGCTTGGTTTTCCGTTTTTTGGCCAAGGCATCCTTGGCGTCCTGAAGAATGCGGGCGTCGAGGGGCTGGTCCTCAAGTTTGTCATTCCGTTCCCAGGTGTGGTGGCGGGGAGCCAGAGCATCGATATCCGGCACGACGAGCAGCGGCTTGAGATCGACCCATGCGGCTTTCGGGTGGTTTTCCGGAACAAACGTCTCCAGTAACTCTGGGTGGCCGATAATTTCATCCAATTTACGCACACCCATGGAGGCGAGGATTTCTCGGACTTCCTGGGCGACGGCGTTGAAGAAATCCACCACCGCCTCCGGAGTGCCCCGGAACTTGGCGCGGAATTTTTCATCCTGGGTGGCCACGCCGGTGGGGCAGTTGTTGAGATGGCACTGGCGGATAAAGACGCATCCCAAGGCGATGAGGGCGGTGGTGCCGAAGTTGAATTCCTCCGCGCCCAGCAGGGAGGCGATGATGATGTCCATTCCCGTGCGGATGCCTCCGTCGGTGCGCAGCGTGATCCGGTTGCGGAGGCCGTTGAGCAGGAGGACTTGCTGGGTTTCGGCCACGCCGAGCTCCCATGGGCTACCAGCGTATTTGATGGAGGATAGGGGTGAGGCACCGGTCCCGCCGTCATGGCCGGCGATCAGCACGACGTCAGCATGGGCTTTGGCCACTCCGGCGGCGATGGTTCCCACGCCGGCTTCCGCGACAAGTTTGACGCAAATCTTGGCTCGGGGATTGACCTGTTTGAGGTCGTAGATCAACTGGGCCAAATCCTCGATGCTGTAGATGTCGTGGTGCGGGGGCGGCGAGATGAGCATCACCCCCGGGGTGGATCGGCGCAGGGTGGCGATGAGGGGAGAGACCTTGTGCCCGGGAAGTTGTCCTCCTTCCCCGGGTTTGGCTCCTTGGGCGATCTTAATCTCGAGCTCGGTGGCGCTGGCCAGATATTCGGCGGTGACTCCGAACCGACCGGAAGCAACCTGCTTGATCCGGCTGTTTTTGGAATCCCCATTTTCCATGGTGGCAAAGCGGGCGCGATCCTCGCCCCCCTCCCCGGAGTTGGATTTTCCCCCGATCCGGTTCATGGCAATCGCCAAAGCTTCATGGGCCTCGGGCGAGAGAGCCCCCATCGACATTCCGGCGGTGGTGAAGCGGCGACGGATGTCCTCGATCGGTTCCACTTCTTCCAAGGGGATGGCGGTGCGTCCCTGTCGAAGCCGCAGCAGATGGCGGATGGTAACGGGAGTGTTTTTGTGATTTGTATTGGGCTGGCTGGTTTTTTTGATCGGCCCCTTTCAGTCCGACAAAGGCCTGCAGGGACTGAATGGCCGGGGGGGTGATGGCGTGCATTTCCCCGTCCCGGCGCCAGCGATAGAGTCCGGCATCGGGGAGGCGATCTGCGTTGACCAAGGCCAAACCCTCGTTGTGGCGACGGATGGTTTCCTCCGCCAGTTCCTTGAGGCCGATGCCGCCCACCTGGGAGGGTGTATCCGTGAAGTGATTGCGGATGAGGCTATCTCCCAGACCGACGGCCTCGAAGAGCTGGCTGCCGTGATAACTGGTGAGCATGCAGATGCCCATTTTCGACATGATTTTGAGCAGCCCCTTGTCCACGGCCTGCCGGTAGGACGAGATGATTTTTCCGGCATCGAGATCGGGGAGCGTTCCATCAGCCTGCCAGCGTGCGGCGAGTTCCCACACGAGATAAGGGCAGACGGCAGAGGCGCCAAAACCGATCAAACAGGCAAAGTGGTGGACGTCGCGGCAGTCGGCTGTATCCGCAATCAGGGAGGCCCGCATGCGCAGACCGGCCCGGATGAGACTGTGGTGGACGGAGGAGACGGCGAGGAGCATGGGAAGGGCCGTCTGGGAGGCATTGGTGCCACGATCCGAGAGGCAGAGAATGGAGGCGCCTTCCTTGATGGCAGTGGCGGCCTCCTCGGCTAGTTCTTTCAGGCGGCGATGGAACGCATCCGGCCCTCCGGAAACAGGAAAGAGAACGGAAAGGGTTTTTGATTTCAGTTCCGGTTCCTTGCGCTTGAGAATCACCGGGAGTTCCTCCGGGGAAATGACGGGCGATTCGAGCTTCAAAAGGCGGACGTGGTCGGGGCCATCGGTCAGCCAGTTGGGTCGGGTGCCCAGATAAACGGCCGTCGACATCACCAACTTCTCCCGGATGGGATCGATCGGGGGATTGGTGACTTGAGCAAAAAGCTGCCGGAAATATTGGTAGAGCAGCCGGGGTCTGGCGGAAAAAACAGCCAAGGCGGCATCATCCCCCATGGATCCGATGGGTTCTTCGCCTTTTTGGATCATGGGAAGCAGGATGATCTTGAGTTCCTCGTCGCTGTAACCAAAGGAGAGCATGGTGGCGTTGAGGTCTCCGGGCACGGCAGGAAGTCGTGCCGGGGCTGGGGGAAGGGTGCGCAAGCCGGTCTTAACCCATTCGCCGTAGGGCTTGGCGGAGGCGGCAAAGTTTTTGATGTCCGCGTTCCGTAGAAGTTTTTTGTTCACGGTGTCGACTGCGATCATTTCCCCCGGGGCCAAGCGGCCTTTTTCGGCAATCGCCTTTTCGGGGATATCCCCGATCCCGACTTCGGATCCCATGACAATGAGACCATCCTTGGTGATCTTATAGCGGGCCGGACGAAGTCCGTTGCGGTCGAGGCAGGCGGCAACCAAGCGGCCGTCGCTGAAAGCCAAGGCGGCCGGACCATCCCAAGGTTCGTTCAAGCACTCGTGATATTCGTAAAAAGCCCGGACTTCGGGGGAGAGGTTGTCCTCCGAGCGGAAGGCCGAGGGGACGAGCATGAGCATGGCGTGGAGAAGCCCACGGCCCGAGATGGAGAGGAGTTCAAAGGCGTTATCGAGGCTGGAGGAGTCGCTTCCACCTGGTTGGATAATGGGGTGCAGGAGGGGGAGATCGGTGGGGGCGAGGGCAGGGTTGGATAGATCGGCTTCGCGGGCATGAACCCAGTGACGATTGCCACGGAGGGTGTTGATTTCCCCGTTGTGGGCGACCATGCGGAAGGGGTGGGCCAAGGGCCAGGTGGGGAAGGTATTGGTGCTGTAGCG
>RGYX01000128.1 GCA_010031845.1 Verrucomicrobiota bacterium | reverse complement strand
TGCGCCCAAGCCTCCTCCATCGGGCATTGGATCGATGAGGGGGAGAATGTGATCCGTCTGGGAACCCGGTGGGGCGGTTTGGGACTGACCCTCGTTTCCCTTTTCTATCCCGGAAAAAAAGCCGCCGGCCACGGCCTCGGTCTGGCCGGCCGGGTTCTGGCGGGTCTTCGTCTGGTCCAACAGATTGCCCAGACCTGGAGCCGGGCAAAACCATCGTAAGGCACGCTTTCCCGTGAGACTGGTCATCAAAATCGGCAGCAGCTTGCTGGGCTCTCCCGAGGGCGGTTTGGCCCAGGGCCGAATGCGGAATTGGGCCAAGGAAATTGCCCGTTTGCGTCGGGCCGGTCATGAGGTGATTCTCGTCAGCTCCGGAGCCATCCGCGCGGGAATGCAGGCGTTGCATCTGAAAAAGCGGCCCACCTCCCGTCCCGAAATGCAGGCCTGTGCCACCATCGGCCAGCCTCTTCTGATGAAAGCCTACGGAGCCGCGCTGGCTCCCCATCAAATTCTCGTGGCCCAAATTCTCCTGACCTCCTGGGATCTGGACAGTCGCCGGATTTATGACAACACCCGGGCCACGCTTCAGACCCTGCTTCGGCAAAGGAAATGCATTCCCATCTTCAACGAGAACGACGCCCTTTCGTTCGAAGAGATTGCCCTGCTCAACGCGTTCGGGGACAACGACCGGCTTTCCGCCCATGTGGCCATTCTTGCCGGGGCGGATCGGCTGGTGATTTTGACGGATGCACCCGGCTTGATGAGCCGGCCGGATGGCACGGGGCAACTCATCCGGAGGGTGAAGAAGATCGATGCGGCTATCCTGGCCTGTGCCGGCGGGGCCGGCAGCGCGGGTTCGGTCGGGGGGATGCTTTCCAAGCTGGAGGCGGCGCGTCTGGCCATGGGCCGGGGAATCCCCGTGGTGATTGCCGACGGCCGCCGGAATGGTGTCCTGGTGAAAAGCGCGTTGAAAACGCCCGCCGGCACCCTCTTCGCCCGATGAGTGCGGTGGCGGATTTGGCCCGCAAGGCCCGACAGGCGTCCCGTCGTCTGGCCCTGCTCTCCACCCCGGAGAAAAACGACCTATTGCTGGCCATGGCCGACCAGCTCGAGTTGCGGAAAAAAGAAATCCGGGCGGCGAATCAGGAGGACCTGGCGGCGGCCAAAACCGCCGGAATCTCCGGCGCCCTGCTCGACCGGCTCGATCTGAACGAGAAGCGTTTTGCCGAGATGGTGGCGGGGGTGCGGCAAGTGGTGAAATTGGCCGATCCCGTGGGCGAGGTGATTCGGAAATGGAAACAGCCCAACGGGCTGGAGATTGAAAAAATCAGGGTGCCGATCGGTTTGATCGGCATCATTTATGAGTCACGGCCCAATGTGACGGTCGACAGTGCGGTCCTTTGCCTGAAAACCGGCAACGGGGTTCTGCTTCGTGGCGGACGGGAGGCCAGGAAAAGCAACCGTGCGTTGGCTGCGGCCTTGGGTGAGGCGGCGTTGAAGAAGGGGTTGCCGGCCGAGGTGGTGGCGCTGGTGGAGGATGAAAGCCGCGAAAGCATTCCGGAGATGTGCCGTTTGGAGGGGGTGATCGATCTTCTGATCCCACGGGGCGGACATGGACTCATCCAGACGGTGTTGGAACATGCCCGGGTTCCGGTCATCAAGCATTCCCACGGGGTTTGCCATGTGTTTGTGCATCAGGCGGCCGATCCGGCGATGGCCGAGGCCATCGTGGTCAATTCCAAGTGTCAGCGTCCCGCCACCTGCAACGCAGCCGAGACTTTATTGGTCGACCGGGCGGGAGCGGAAAAAATCCTGCCCAGGCTCGTTCAGGCCCTGAAATCAAAGGGAGTGAAACTTTACGGGGACGAGGCCGCCAGCCGGGCTGCGGGTGAGAAACTGGTTCCACCACCCAACTGGGAAACCGAATACCTCGATCTAAGCATGTCCATCCGGGTGGTGGACGGGGTGAAAGGGGCGTTGGAGCATCTGGAACAGCATGGAAGCCATCACTCGGATGCGATCGTCACCGGGGATCGTGCGGTCGCGGCGGAATTTTTGCGCGGGGCCGATTCGGCCGCAGTCTATTGGAACGCCTCGACCCGTTTCACGGACGGGGCGGAGTTCGGTTTCGGAGCGGAGATTGGCATCAGCACGGACAAGATCCACGCCCGCGGGCCCATGGGTCTGGAGGAACTGACCTCCTACAAGTACGTGGTCACCGGCCACGGTCAGGTGAGTTCATTTCCGGCTCACGGCTCCGGTCTGCAGGGGCCGCGCATCGAGGTGCGCGGGAAATTTCTTTTCAGCGGGGAGAATAAATTTTTCCTCCAAGGGGTCACCTACGGCCCGTTCCGGGACGGGGACGATCATCTGGGCACCCCCGAGAAGGCCCGCCGGGATTTTGGGTTGGTGGCGGCGGCGGGCTTCAATGTTCTGCGGGTTTATCACCCGCCTCCCCGATGGTTTCTGGATCAGGCGGCCGAACACGGATTGAGGGTGATGGTCACCGTGCCTTGGCAGAGGCGGGTTTTATTTCTCAATGACGGAGCCGTCCGGCGGGAGATCCGGGCCAGCGTGCGGCGGGCTGCCAAGGAGGGCTCGGGACATCCGGCCATCCTGGGCTACTACATCGACAACGAGATTCCGCCCGATCTGGTGCGTTGGTACGGGCCCCAGCGGGTCGAGGGATTCCTCGATTCCCTTGTGCGCATCGTGAAAGACGAGGATTCGGGGGCCCTGGCCGCTTATGCCAATTTTCCGCCGACGGAATATCTTCTCCCGAAAGAGACGGATTTTCTTTCGTACAACGTCTACCTCCACCGGGGGCCGGATCTGAGGGCTTATCTGTCCCGCCTGCAAAATCTGGCGGAGGGCCGGCCGCTCGTCTTGGGCGAGTTCGGGATGGATACCCTGCGCCACGGACAGGAGGAACAGGCGGCCCTCTTGGATCTGCACTGGGACGAGGTGTTTCGCGGGGGCTTGGCGGGAACGATTCTGTTCTCCTGGACCGATGAATGGTTTACCGACGGAATCGATGTCGAGGATTGGGCCTTCGGGTTGGTCCAGAAAGACCGGCAGCCAAAGCTTGCTTACCGGAATCTCGCGCAGAAGACCCTCGGCCCGAAAGACCGGTTGGTGGAGAAATTTCCACTCCCGCGCGTTCCGAAAGTCTCGGTGGTGGTCTGCAGTTATAACGGGGCGGCCACGTTGCGGGGATGTCTCGAGGCGCTGCAGAAGGTGGACTATCCGGATTTTGAGGTGATCCTGGTGGACGACGGCTCCAAGGATTCCACCCAGTCGATCGTGGCGGAGTTTCCGCTGGTGAAAAACATTCTTCAGCCCAACCGAGGATTGTCCGTGGCCCGGAACGTGGGGATGCAGGCGGCTTCGGGGGAGATTATGGCGTATACCGATTCGGACTGCATGCCGGATTCCGACTGGCTCTATTTTCTGGTCTCCACGCTTTTGCACTCGTCCTACGCGGCGGTGGGCGGACCCAACCTAAATCCTCCCGCCCAAGGCCCGATTCCGGCCGCGGTGGCGGCTTGTCCCGGGGCGCCGACCCACGTCCTGCTGAGCGACACCGAGGCGGAACACATCCCGGGCTGCAACATGGCCTACTGGAAATCGGTGCTGGAGGAGATCGGCGGCTTTGACCCCGAATTCAGGACGGCCGGCGACGATGTGGATTTATGTTGGAGATTGATGCAGGCCGGTCACCGGATCGGCTTCAGCCCGAGCGCTCTG
>RGYX01000127.1 GCA_010031845.1 Verrucomicrobiota bacterium | reverse complement strand
TTTCTTTTTCAGGTTTTTAACACCAGTTCCTTTTATCTGATCATGGGAATGCCCATGATGCTCTACTTTAAGAAACTGGGAGCTTCCGCTACGGTGCTCGGCGTGTTGGCTTGTTTGGGTGCCTTGCTGAATATTTTTCAGATTCCAGCTGCGCGGTTCGTGGAGAGGATTGGCTACCGCTCCTTTGTTCTTCGCGGATGGACCGGTCGAAGTGTGATGATAGGGGCCATTGCCCTGGTGGCCGGGTTGCCTTTGCCGATGGATGTGGCCTCCCGTCAGGTTCTCGTGATTTTTCTTCTCTTTCTGTTTAATACGGCACGGGGGATCTCCCTGAGCGGGTATCTGCCGTGGATCAGCGCCATTGTTCCGGAATCCGTTCGTGGAAGGTTTCTGACGATGGATCAAGCCGCCTCGCAAACGGCCCAACTGTTGACCGTTGCCCTGACGGGCTGGTATTTGGGGCACGTGAGCAGTCCACAGGCCTTCGGGCTGCTTTTTGCTGCCAGCATGGTTTTGGCCGGTTTTTCCCTGATTTTCCTTCGCCGGATTCCGGACACGCCGACCGCAAAAAACGCGAGTGACGAGGGAATTCCATGGCGGGCGATGTTGGGTCATCCTCCTTTTCTTCGGCTCCTGATCTTTCACGCCATCATGATGCTGGCGTTGTCTGGAGGTGGCTTGATCTTTATTCCTTTTGCCCGGGACCAGCTGGGTTGCACGGATTCCGCGTTCATGTTGCTGCAGTTGATCTGGGGGATCTTTTTTGTCCTGACCTCGCTCTGGGCAGGGAAAATCCTGGATCGGGCGGGCAGCCGGCCAGTACTGTTTTTGGCCGGATTTATTCTGGCCATTCATTGGGTGGGTTGGGGATTGGTGGCTGCCCGCATCCTGTCATTCAGCTGGAAGACTGTTCTTTGGCAGCAGTTTACGGCGGGCATCGGTTTGGCGCTCTACAACAGCGCGCATATGCGTCTGCTGATGGGGACGGTGCCGGTGATGGGACGAAGCCACTTTTTCGCCCTGTTCAGCGTGGCCGCCAGCCTGGTGGCCGGACTGGCACCCTTGGGGTGGGGATTGTTGACCGATGCCCTGCAGTCCCTCCACTACGGCGCCGGGGTACAGATCAATGGTTTTGTCATTCTCTATGGCGTGCTGGTGGCCATTCTTCTGCCGGGAATGATCGCACTGCGCAGCGTCCATGAGTCCAAGGCGGCTTCCACGGAGGAGTTGCTCCGGGAACTGGTCTTGGAGTCGCCTTGGAAATCGATTACCCGATGGTGGAATCGGAGAGCCCTTTCATGAAGCGATTCCTCGCCTGGAACACGCCGCCGGTGATCGCTCTGGTGATCCGGTCTTTGGCCATGACCCTGAGATTTCGCCTGGAAGATCCAAGGGGACTCTTGTCGCAACAACCCGATCAACCAAAGATTTTTGCCTTTTGGCATAATCGCATCCTCATGATGCCTTATCTCTATGAGAGATGGTGTCCCGGGCGCAGAATGCTGATGCTGGTGAGCCGGAGTCGTGACGGCGAATTTATCACCCGAATCATGAACCGGTTTGGAATCGATGGGGTGCGGGGATCCAGTTCGAAAGGCGGATCGGGAGCCTTGCGGGAAATGGTGCGGGAGTTGGAAAAAAAAGCTGCCCGGGACATCGGAATCACGCCCGATGGACCGCGCGGTCCCAAAGGCAAGGTGCAGGACGGGGTTTTGGCGATCGCGGAGGCAAGTGGCAGGCCGATCCTTCCGGTCACCACACATTTCAGCCGAAAGTGGGAGCTGCCGTCCTGGGACCGCTTTCAAATTCCTCAACCAGGGGCCCTTTGCCGGCTGGTGGTGGGGCCATTGGTGCCGGCACCCGAAAAGGCGGAGGACTTTGAGACGATTCGCCGGAAACTGGAAAAAACCCTGGGAGATTAGGAGGGTTTTGGGGGCTTGATTTCGGTGGGAACCGGCGGAGTGCGGATGGTCGACGGCAGGTGGGTGCGAATCACCGCGGAGGCGGTTCCGGCGGTGGCCAAGGCGGCCAACCAGGCAATCAAAGCCAGAAATCCGGGGACGCGAAAAGTCAGTCGGGTCAGCGGAACCACCAAAAGCAGAAGGCTGAAAACCATGCCGCCGACCAGGAGAAGAGATCGGGCCGGCCAAGGACTCACATGGGCGCGGTTCGACGCCCATTGGGTGCCGGTTTCCACGATGGAAAGCACGGAGGGGGGGATGGAGGGCAGGCTGTAGACTTCCACCGCCGCCGGGCCGGCGGCCAGTAGGGCCAGACCGAGGATTCCGGTCAAAAAGAGAAGTCCCGGCCTCGCATTTTCAGATCCAAAAAAGCGGAGCAGAATTCCCAGAACGATCCAAAAGGCGAGCGCACCGCCCGCGATCTGCAGCCAAAAGCGGGCGGCATCCGGGTCTCCGGGCACGAATTCTCGGATAAGATTCAAGGCGGCGGAGGCGAGGGTTTGCAGGCCGTTCACGGGCGACCAATTTCGATCGGATCCGAAGGGTGTCAATCTTCCCGAAAGATCCAAAGCGTGGCGGGCATCCGCTCGGGGGGGACCTCGGGGGGGCGCTGTCCGGGCTTGATGCGGGCTCGGATCTGCTCCCGGGCCAGGATATCCTGGATCATGGAGACAAGTTGCGAGTCTCCGGTTCGGGAGTCATTGATCGAGACAAAGACCACCCCCCGCCGGGAGGTGAGGGTGAGACAGGAAATGAGGAGAGGTTCAAGTTCGTGGGCGATGCGGAAGGCTTGGCCTTTGGATCCGTGGGCGAAAGTGGGTGGATCCAGAATCACCACATCAAACTTTTCTCCACGCCGGATCAGGCGCGGCAGGACTTTGCGCACATCCTCCGTCCAAAACCGGTGGGCCGATCCCTCCAGTTGGTTGCGGGCGTAGTTTTCCTTTCCCCGGGCCAAGGCCCGGGCGGAGGAGTCGATATTCAAAGTGGCGGCGCCCCCTGTGGCGGCAAGGGCGCCAAACGCGCAGGTGTGGGCGAAGAGATTGAGCACCGATTTTGGGCGAAGGGAGCGCAGAGTGATGCGGTTTTCCCGCTGATCCGGAAAGAGACCCGGAGCGGTTCCCGGGGTAAGGTCGATGCCGTAAGTGAGGCCAAGTTCCTGCACTTCGGTCTCCCATCCGGACCCGAGCAGGTGGAGAGCGCTGTTTTCTCCTTCCACCTGCCAGATGACCCTTCCGGCATTCCATGGAAAATCGGTTGGAGGAGAGACCAGGGACGCATCGGCAGAGATCGGGTGGGGTTGTGAGACCAAGGCCCGCAGGGTGGAACCCCAACGCTCCAGCCTCAGTTTGGGCGAGAAGGCTGCGAGGAATGCGCTGGTGTGGGTCTTTTCGATTTCTTTCCAAAGTTTTCCTGTCAACCAGACAGGTTCGGCGGGGCGGGGTTTGCGAAATGGGTCGGTCACGGTTAATCTACCTTTATGGAGTGCACGTTCTGTCCAGGCAATCAGGCGACTTGCCATTTGAGTAAGCTGGTCAGCGGAAAATCCATCGACGTGCATGTGTGTGAGAAATGCATTCCCCAGTTATCCCAGAAAGATCTGGTGGATTTTGATGTCTGGGCTTCGGTCTCCAAGCTGGCCGCCAGCAAGGGTAAGGAGGATCCGGCGGCGGCAGTCGAAAACGAGATCAAGGAGATCTCTGCCAAGACCCTTCTGATTCCCTCTCCAACACCTGCTGCCTCGAACCGTTGTCCCAGCTGTGGTTTCACCTCCGAGGATGTTCGCAAAACCGGGCGACTGGGGTGTGGGGAGTGTTATTCGGTCTTTGCCACCCTATTGCAGGATGTTT
>RGYX01000126.1 GCA_010031845.1 Verrucomicrobiota bacterium | reverse complement strand
CATAATCGGCCCGGGCAAGGAAATGGTTGGCCTGCCAGCTAAGATGTCCGTGACGGATCTGATCCTCGCAGGGTTGCCGCCAAACCGGAGGCAGGGTGTCACGAATGGCGGAGATTAACCATTCAGGATCCTTCATCTCGGCCTTATACTTGAGGGGCACATCCACACAAATGCGGATGGTCGATGGGGCAATTTCATACCCCAGCAGAAAACTGGGTTTTCCCAAAAAGACATGCCCGTAATCCGGATAAGGCGCTTTGACTCCCTGCAAAAGAATCCCGGTCATGGCCGAAATGGGTTTGTGATGCGTCGCCCCCCGAAGGCTACGACGAATCACACTGGATCGGCCATCGGCTCCCACCACCCGTTTGGCCTCCAAACGTTTGCCAGTGTCGAGCACGACCCCAAAATCATCCGCTGAAACCACCCGCACTCCCCGGAGGAAGGTCACCCGATCAGTCTCATGAACCACCTGGCGCATTTCGTCCACCAAATCGCCATGGTGGAAAGCCAATCCTAATTGCCCCTCCACATAATCCAATTTTACCGGGGATTCTCCATGACCAGGATAAACAACAAAACCACGTCCGCGGGGACGTCCCTTGAGCGAGGTAATCGATCCAAACCCAATCTGCTTCAGGGCATCCACGCCTTGTGGGTGCAACCATTCGCCCGCAAACCTCTTGTGACTTTGTCCCTCGGGTTCAGCCTCCAACAAAGCGACCGACTTTCCCGAAAGGGCAAAGGCACGTGCGGCGGCGCAACCGGCTGGACCAGCCCCGACCACAATCAAATCAAAACGCGTATTCATAGCTCTTTGGTGTCTAAGTCCTTAGCATCGAAATTAAAAAAACCAAGCAAAGGGATGCATTCTAAATTTAAGTTATTGATGGAGAACCGTTTCCATTATCCATGCAAGAAAATGTATCTCCACGAGCGCAATCCTCTTGTCCCCCCTAGCCTTCTCCAAAGCCATTACTTCAAGATCTCCATCCCCAAGGTCAAATTCTGCCGCCCGACGTAAACGATGGTCGTTGAGAGTCGCCAAAAATGCGTCCACCTCGTTGACCGGAAGAAGCCAAACTCCCGACTGTCCAACGGCAGGCAATTTCTTGAGCCAATTCTGTGCGTATTTTTCACGTCCCAACCTGACTTCATGCAAACCCTCAATCCAATGCAGGGCATCCTCGCCACGGATCCCGGCTTCCCTCAACCCCGCCCGCCCATACCAAACATTCCCCACCATGGGATCCAGTTCTCCCGGATTGGTTCGATAGGCCTCCGCCGTGCTCTCCAACGCCTGCCTGAGAAGAGCCGCCTCAGGGACCGCCAGTTCAAAGTTACGGTCTCCCGATTTTTCCCGGATAATTCTCACGCCGGGTTGGCCTCAATCGTCGATTTTAATCCAAACTCCTGCAACCGATGACAAAGAAACTCCGATTTTTCCCGGGTTTCGATCGCCACCACGCTTTGTCCCCGCTCGTGCACCTCCAACATGTGCTTCTTGGCTTTATTTTCATCGAATCCTAGGACTTTCTGAAAAACAAACACGACATAACTCATCAGATTCACCGGATCGTTCCAAACCAGGACCCTCCAACCCTTGGCAAAGGCCTCCGAGAGGTCGTTTTTCTGTTCCGGCAAAACCTCGGGCAAGTCGATGGCTCCACGGATCATGGTCCCACCCTAGAATGCCAAAACCTCTTTTCAATCCGGTTCGCCTTCGCCATCGGCAAAATTCCCGCTAGAAACAAACCATGACCTGGTCCCGAGTTATCGCCCTCATGGCCGCCACCTCCTTGGGCCTGCTGACTGCCACCACCCTGGTCCCATGGTCCAGAGTGGGGCTTCCCTCCTGCCATCCTCCGTCCCGGACCGCCGCAACGCCTGTTCTGCTGACGATTGAAGACTTGGCGGGCGACCCCTGGCCTTGGCCGCGGCTTGATCTTACCTTGGCACTCCGCGCCATCTCTCCATACCGGCCGCACCCGGTCGGAATTCTTCTCCCTCTCGATGCGCCGGATGTCTTTGAACCCGTTCAAGACGACCAACTCTCCCGAGCCTTGGGCGCCTTTGATTCCCCGGTTCTGCCCGCCGTTACTTTGCCCCCCTTCCCCCAAACCCAAAAATTCACCCTGCCTGAAATTCCCCACCAAGGATCCATCCAAACTCTTCGTTCGGCCGATTCCTTCCTTGCTCCCCATGAACGGCTGCGAAAAAACGCCGCCGTGGCAGCCTGGAAAGTCACTCCGGAGGCGGATGGAATGCTCAACCGGCTCCCCCTGGTCTTTCAACAACAGGGCATGGTCATCCCCTCCTGGCTGCTCATCATGTACGCTCAGGAAATGGAGGCGGATCTCTCCCGATCGGAATTACGGGGACGAAAACTGATCCTGCGCGACTCTCAAAACCAGGATATCCAAACCATCCCCTTGGATCTTCGGGGATCCATTCCGATCGATTGGTCCCGTCCGGAACCCCCCCCCACCAAAATGGAAATTCGCGGAGTGGTGCTGGCAGCCGAGCAAGAGAGGATTGGCGTTCGCCCATACTATGATCTCTCCACTCTGTCGAAACGACCGGTGATCCTTTCCGGCGCTCTACCGGAGGTCGATCCCGCCATTGATTCCCCTTGGGGGAAAAGCACGCTTTCAGAAGCCGTAGTGCGGGCCTGGCAGGGCTTGGTCCGGGGGCCTCGCCCGGTATTACATCCACCCGGTTGGCTAATCCTGACCGTGTTTTTTTCTGGAGCCTCGCTGGGCCTGTATCGAAGTCGTCCATGGCGTAATTCCCTCGTCGAATGCTGGATACTGGCAGGAGCCGTTTATGGTCTGGGATGGTTGGCGGCCAAGTTTGGCGGCTATTCCGGGGCCTTGCCTTTGGCCGTAGGCGCCGCCATCGCAACATTCCTAGCTCCCCCTTTTGCCTCCTGGCTGGAGAAGTCCGATGTTCGTTGACCGGGTTCGCATCCACGCCCGGGCGGGAAACGGGGGTCGGGGAGCCATCAGCTTTCTTCGCGAGAAATTCGTGCCGAAAGGCGGACCGGACGGCGGAGACGGAGGGCAAGGTGGCGATGTGATTCTCGAGGTCGACCCCCAACTGAACAATCTGGTTGATCTTCGGTTCCGACCCCATGCCCGGGCGGCACACGGGGGGGGCGGAAGCGGAAAAAACTGCACGGGAAAAAACGGCAAACCTTGTCTCTTAAAAGTCCCTCCCGGCACCGTGGTGTATCCCCTTCCACCCGGCGAAGAGGGCGAACCGATTGCGGACCTGACCCAGCCCGGAGAAAAATTTGTTCTTTGCCATGGGGGTCGCGGTGGGCGGGGCAATTCCCGTTTCGCCAGTTCGGTACGTCAAACCCCTCGCTACGCGGAGGATGGACGCCCGGGCGAAGCCGGGGAATTCATCCTCGTGCTAAAATCCATCGCCCAAGTGGGCTTGGTCGGCTTACCCAACGCCGGAAAGTCCAGCCTGTTGGCCGCGCTCTCCGCCGCCCGCCCCAAAATCGCCCCCTACCCTTTCACCACCTTGGCCCCTTACATCGGCGTAGTAGGCGGTCCGGAGGAAACCCGCTTCACCCTCGCCGACATTCCCGGACTGGTGGAAGGCGCTCATTCCGGCAAGGGGCTGGGTCACGACTTTCTTCGACATATCGAACGGTGCGCGGTTTTGCTGATGGTCATCGATGCGGCCGGCACGGAGGGCAGGGATCCGGTGGAAGATTACAAACTACTCCGTAAGGAGCTGCGCCTACACGATGCTTCCTTGGGGAAACGCCCCTTCCTGATCGCCGCCAACAAATGGGACCTGCCGGAA
>RGYX01000125.1 GCA_010031845.1 Verrucomicrobiota bacterium | reverse complement strand
AACCAGGTGTATGTAAGTGCGGCGGCCCTTTGGGAAATCGCCATGAAGGCTTCCTCGGGAAAGTTACCTGCACCAGAGGGGTTAGGGGAGGGGTTGAGCCGCACGCTCGAGGAGGCGGGCTTCCGGCTTTTGCCGTTGGAGGCAAGGCATGCGGAGGAGGTTTACCAGCTGCCTAGAGTGCATCCGGATCCTTTTGATCGGATCATGATTGCGCAGTGTCGGTTGGAGAAAATGACGGCAGTGACCCACGATCCGGCGTGGTCGGATCGTCGCTACGAGATCGCCACGTTGTGGAAGTAGGGATCGTCCCTAGCGAGCCAGAATCAAATATGCCGTGAGTCGGCGTGGTCTTTGACGGCGTAGCCCGATTCCTGGCGTTTGTGGTTCACCTCGTTTTTCTTCACGTATCCCTGATAGATGTCCTCGGCAGTCATGCCTAAAGTTTGGGCGAGAGAAACAAGGAAATGGAAAAGATCGACCACCTCCACGCGGGCGTTTTGTTCGTCGATCTTTTGGTATTTGGCCCACCATTTCCAGGGAAAACTGTCGATCAGTTCGGCGATTTCCTGGGTCATGGCCCGGGAGTAGTTGAGGGCCCACTTGGTCTTGTCCTCGGGGGTGAGGTTGGCGAGGTCGACCCCAATCTTTTTGTTGAGGATATCCTGCATGCGGAAGATTTCGTCGAGTTTATCGGGTTGGGCCATGAAGGATTGGTAGCGTCCGGAAGGAGGAGAAGGAGACTTTTTTGCAGAAAAACACATCCGAGTGTGAAAAAATTCCGAAGGGTATTGGACGCGATCGGGTCGAGGGGGTAACACAAGGCCATGCGTGATGTGGTGATTTTGGGCAGCGGATGTGCCGGATGGACCTCGGCACTCTACTTGGCCCGGGCGAACCTGAAGCCGCTGGTGTTGACCGGGGCGCAGATGGGCGGCCTGCTGACGACGACCTCCATTGTGGAAAATTTTCCGGGATTTCCCCAAGGGGTGGATGGCACGACGTTGATGGCTCAAATGATGGAGCAGGCGCAGAAGTTCGGGGCGGAGGTGGAGTTTGGCGTGGTGGCCGAGGAGGTGACCCTGGGGAAGCCGGTCCATCGGATTCGGGTGGGTGGCAAAACGATCGAGACCCGTGCGTTGATCGTGGCCACCGGTGCGGGGCACCGTCATCTGGGCGTGCCCGGGGAGAAGGAATTGAAGGGAGTGACTTATTGTGCCACTTGTGACGGGGCTCTGCCGATGTTCCGCAATCAACCGTTGGTGGTGGTGGGGGGAGGGGATTCGGCCTGCGAGGAGGCGACGTTTTTAACGCGGTTTGCCTCGAAGGTTTATTTGGTCCATCGCCGGGGCGAATTGCGGGCCTCCCGGATCATGGCGGAACGGGCTTTGGGGAATGCCAAGATCGAACCGGTATGGAATTCCGTAGTGGAATCGGTGGAAGGGGTGAAGGAGGGGAAGGTGACCGGAGTGAAGTTAAAGGACATGGCGACGGGAAAAAGTTCCGCTCTGCCGTGTGCGGGAGTTTTTATTGCGGTTGGGCATGTCCCGAACACGCAGATTTTTCAAGGGAAGCTAAAGATGGACGAGGCCGGCTATTTGCAGCTGGGTCCGGGAAGTCGAACCAATCGGGAGGGGGTTTTTGGGGCGGGAGACTGTGCGGACAAGGTTTATCGGCAGGCGATCACGGCGGCCGGCATGGGTTGCATGGCGGCGATCGATGCGGAGCGCTATTTGGCGGGTTGAGAGGGGGAGGCTTTTGCTGGCGCCGGTGCTGCGACGGGCGGGGCCACGGGAAGGGGAGCGGACGAGGCGGAGGTGGGGGGAGGCGGGAGTTTGTCGAGCAGGGCCCGGGCATCCGGAAGGAAGGCGCTGCCGGTGTTTTCCGTTAGAATTTCATTGAGGAGCTGACGGGCGGCTTCCGGGCGGTTTTCCGCGATTTGCACGTTGGCCAAGCCCACGGCGGCACCGGTCCGGAAGGGGTTGGCAGGACGCTCGGTGATGATGGAGAGGTAGAGGGTTTGGGCGACGCCGCGGTCCCCGGCGGCGGCCAAGCTATTGGCTTGGGCGAACCGGGCGGCGGAGAGGAGGGGATGTTTGGGGTAGTCGCGGCAGAACTGGTCGTATAGGCCGGCGGCTTTTCGGGGTTCCCTTTTTTCCACGGCCTCTGCGGCGGATTCCAGGAGGGCAATGGCCGTGGCGGGTTGACCGGGGTAGTCGCGGATCAATTTGGCCCAAGTTTCTGGATCGGCCTTCGAGGCCAAAAGGCGGTTGGACTCCTCCCGGGCCAGGGCGATACCCCCTCCCAGAACCAGAATGATCGGGAGGAGGGTTTTGGCGTTGAGCCAAGCCGGCTTCTCCGATGGAAGGATATTGGGTGCCTCGGCTGGGGTGGGGAGGGGGTTAGCCATGGGGAGGGAGAATGAGAAAAGTTGGGCTCCGGAGCAAGCCAGGAAGATAGAATAGAGGCCGGGCTAAGGCTTGGCCTGCAGGGGGTGTTGGGGGTCAGTAAATTAGCGAAAAACGTGTTGACCGTAGTGGTATAGGGTGGGTAAAAATGGGTAATCGAGGTGAATACTGTTTATTAGTGGTTAACAAAGACATATGTCGATGAAAGAGGCCTATACAGATCAGTTTGAGTTTTCCTTGGACGCCAAGGGACGAGTCTCCGTGCCCGCGGAGTGGCGCGGAGAGGCTTTTGAAAAAAGATTTCTCGTCATGCCTTCCTCGGATGGATGTTTGCGGGTTTATCCGGCGAGTTTTCTCGGGCGGCAGATGGAGAAACTAGCCAACGATGGGGCCACCTCCTCCGATCTTAAGCGAAAAAGTCTCGAAAAATTGGCCAGCGTCATCCAAGCGGCCGAGCCCGATCAGCAGGGGCGGATCATGATCCGGGAAAAGTTCCGCCAACACGCGGCCCTGGGCCGCGAAGCCGTTCTGATCGGTTGTCTGGATCACTTTCAAATCTGGGATCCCAAGAGGTGGGGGAGGATCGCCCCGCCCTCGACCACCTTCGAGCAGGTGGCGAAGGATGCCGGCCTATGATGTCGAACCTCCCTCCGGTTGTTTTGCCGGCCTTGTCCAAGCGGACGTTCGCCTGCCTCCCTCTCTCCCTTTCCCAAACGGACGAACCAGCGCGCCGCCGGAAGGCCCGGCTACGGCTGGAGCGTTGCTGGGAACTCCTCCAGTTGGAGGAGGAAAGGAAACCAACCGTACGCCGAATCTGAAACCGGCGGACGGGCCCGGGAGGCACGTACGGACTCCGCCGCCCAGTCCGGCGGGAAACCCTCCGGCTCCGACCGGCGGCCTAACGGGTGGAGCACGTCCCGGTTCTCTTGGAAGCGACCATGGAGATGCTGCAACCCGCTCCCGGACGCACGGTCATCGACGCGACCTTCGGTCGTGGCGGACATAGCCGTGCCTTTCTGTCGCGGGGAGCCCGCGTGGTGGCCCTGGACGTGGATCCGGCCGCGGAAAAGGAGGCCCAACGTCTGGCGGTCGAGGCGGGAGCGGAGCGCTTCCGTTTTTATCGGATGAATTTCAGCGAACTGGGTCGTTTGATGGAAAAAGAGGGGCCCGCCGATGCCATTCTGCTGGATCTCGGAATCTCCTCGCCCCAGGTGGACCAGGCCGAGCGGGGTTTCAGTTTTCAACAGGCCGGGCCCCTGGATATGCGGATGAATCCCGAGGCCGGGGTGACGGCGGAAAAGTTGGTCAACGAACTTTCCGAGCCCGAGTTGCGGAATCTTTTGCGGGAAGGGGGGGAAGACCGCGATCCGGGAAAAATCGCGCGGTCGATCGTGCGGGCCCGTCCGCTTCACACCACCGCCGAT
>RGYX01000124.1 GCA_010031845.1 Verrucomicrobiota bacterium | reverse complement strand
TCGGTGAGGGCTTCCTTCACCTCCTCCAGCTTGAAGGGCTTGATGATCGCTTCGATTTTTTTCAGTGCCATGTTTGGTTCCTTTGGTTGGATGCCTTCCCCGCCGGGACGGGGTCCGCGAAATGGGGTATCATAGATACCCCGCTCTGGCGGTCCCCGTCACGCCGGAAATCACCGTTTAGATGGCCTTTTCGCCCTTGTCTTCCGTCCGGATGCGGATGGCCTCATCCACGGGCAGAACAAAGATTTTGCCATCCCCGATCTTGCCGGTTTTCGCGGCCTTCAGGATGGCCTGCGTGGCCTTGGGGACCGAGGAATCCGGAAGAATAATCTCCAGTTTCACCTTGGGGAGAAAGTCCACCGTGTATTCCGAGCCACGGTAAATTTCCGTGTGGCCCTTTTGGCGGCCAAACCCCTTTACCTCGGTGACGGTCATTCCCTCGATGCCGGCCTCGGTGAGGGCTTCCTTCACCTCCTCCAGCTTGAAGGGCTTGATGATCGCTTCGATTTTTTTCAGGGACATATGGATACCTTAGCTTTCCGGGGCGAACCCCTGATTAATAAATATAACCCTTTTCTTCGTGATCGCTGACGTCGAGACCCTCCCGTTCGGCCTCGACGCTCGGCCGTAGACCTAGGAGCGCCTTGATGACAAAGGCAATGATGGCGGTCCCCACCACTGATAGAGCGATGGTCAGGGCCATGGCCTTGAGCTGCTCAATATAGAGCGTCTTGCCCACGATATCCTTAAGATTGGTGTTCAGGTTCGAATTCACATCGGCCGTGGCCAGCACGCCGGTGAGAAACGCCCCCAGGGTTCCGCCGACGGCGTGTACCCCGAAGGTGTCCAAAGCGTCGTCATATTTGAACCACTGCTTGACCCGGGTGCAGAAAAACCAGGGAACGAGTCCTGCCGCCACCCCAATAATGATCGAGCCGGAGGCATCGACAAACCCGGTGGCCGGAGTGATCACGACCAAGCCCGCGACGGCACCGGAGCAGAATCCGAGCACACTGGCTTTCCCTTTGTCGAAGTATTCCGCCACCGCCCAGACAAAGGAAGCCACCGCCGTGGCCATGGTCGTGGTCAGGAAGGCATTGGAGGCGACACCGTCGGCCGCCACGGCCGAACCGGCGTTGAATCCGTACCAGCCGACCCAGAGCATTCCCGTGCCGACCATACAAAGCACCATGCTATGTGGGGGCATCGGCTCTTTGCCGAAGCCAAGGCGCTTGCCCAGAATCAGGCAGAGGACCAAAGCCGACCATCCCGAGGACATGTGCACCACGGTGCCACCGGCGAAATCGATCGCCTTGATGGCGGCCCCAGCGTTCCAAACGCCATTCATCAACCCGGTGACCCCCCACACCATGTGGGCGAGCGGGAAGTAAACGATGAACATCCAAGCCCCGACAAACAGAAGTACCGCCGAGAATTTGATGCGCTCGGCGATCGCCCCGATGATCAGGGCGGGTGTGATGATGGCGAACATCATCTGGTACATGCTAAAGACATTGTGAGAGACCCAGTAGGCATAGTCAGTGTTGGGAGCGGAGGTCACACCCTTGAGGAAGGAGAACTCCAAGCCACCGAGAATCGGGCTGTTGAACCCTTTGCCGAAGACGAGACTGTACCCCACGACCCACCAAAGGATGGAAACCAACCCGGTGATCCCCAGACATTGGGCGAGGATGGAGAGAACATTCTTGGATCTCACCAGCCCGCCGTAAAAGAGGGCCAAACCCGGAAGGGTCATGAAAAGCACCAAGGCGGCCGAGGTCATCATCCAACCATTGTGCCCCGGTCCGGCCACCCCGACGGAGGCGGTGGTCAGCCCTTCAGGAATATTCCCTTTCGCATCCTTGAGGGGTGCGGTCGGATCGGTGTTGCCGAGGTAGGCTTCCAATCCGGCCACCCTTTGCTCAAGGCTCGGGGTCGGGGCTTCGGCATGGACTCCCATGACCGTCATCCATAATACGGAAAGCACCACCAGCGGGCGCCATCCCAACATACTTTGCATCGTCATACTGATTCTCCTTTGCTTGGTCTGTTCACTTGCGCCTTGGGCGGACCTTTGGTGCAGACTCGTCACCATGAGGTCATCACTTATCTAGCAAATGCCATGCCAACTTTTATTGGTTTAAGTGGGCAGATGTATCGCGTTGGCGGACAATAGCATAAGTCCCGTAATGGGCGTGGGTTGGGCCCAAAGACAAGCTTGGGTGGCTGATTTTAGCCAAAATCGTATTTAGATCGGGAGCCAAGCGGAAGACCGCATGGTCCCCCTCATAACTGCGGGAAGGAATCTTAGGCTTGGGGCTCTTCGGCCTTGGCCGCACCAACTCCCTCGCCCACGGCGTAGCGCGTGAAACGACGGACCACGATGTTTTCGCCCAGTTCCCCGATCTTGTTGTTGATGACTTCCTTGATTGTAAGGTTGGCGTCCTTGACGAAGGCCTGCTCGAGAAGACAGGCGGTGCTGTAGTACTTCTCCACCTTGCCGGAAACAATTTTCTCCACAACGGGAGCGGGCTTGCCCTTGATCTGGGCGGCCGCGACTTCACGCTCATCCTGCAGAATTTTCTCGGGCACCTCTTCCCGGCTGACATACAGCGGGCTGGCGGCAGCAATCTGGAGGGTGATGTCCTTCACCAGCTCCCGGAAAATTTCGTTTTTCGCCACGAAATCCGTTTCACAGTTGATCTCCACCAATACCCCGACCTTCCCCCCGAGATGAATGTAAGAGGCAATCACCCCTTCGCGTGTTTCCCGGCCCGCCTTTTTCCCGGCAGAGAGGTTGAACTTCTTGCGAAGGATCTTCTCCGCTTCGTCAGGATTGCCGTTGGCCTCAGTGAGGGCCTTTTTGCAATCCATCATGCCGGCATTGGTCCGGTCGCGGAGTTCCTTGACGATTTTCGGATCGATCGTGATGGCGGTGCTCATGCAAAACTTCCTTTCAGGCCGGGTCAGGCAGCCAACGCGGCTTCCTTATCCTTGGAGGCCTTTCCCTTTTTCTCTTTTTTCTCCGAATCCACGCTGGTGGTTCCGTGGCGACGTCCTTCCTCAATCGCCTGGGCCATGGGCTCCATGACCGCACGGATCGAGCGGATGGCATCGTCATTACAAGGCACCGCGATGTCGGCCTGCTCCGGATCGGCGTTGGTGTCGGCCAAGGCAACCACGGGAATGTTCAGACGGCGGGCCTCCCGGACCGCAATCTCTTCACGGGTCAAATCCACCACCACCATGGCGGCAGGGATTTTGTCCATCTCGAGCACTCCGGCCAAATTCCGGGCCAGCTTGGCTTTTTCACGGCGGAGCGTGGCGGCCTCTTTTTTGGGCAACAGATCCATGGCCCCCGACTTTTCCTTGTCCTCGATGCTCTTCAGGCGCCCGACGCTGCGTCGGATGGTGGCAAGATTCGTCAGGGTGCCTCCCAGCCAACGGCCGTTGACGTAATGGGAGTGGGTGCGTTCAGCCAGCTCCTTGACCACTTCCTGAGCGGGTTTTTTGGTGCCTACGAACAGGATTTTTCCGCCCTTCGCCACGGCTTCACGGAGAAAATCTGCGGCCTTGCGGACCTGCTCGGCGGTGCGGGAAAGGTCCAGAATATAAATGCCGTTACGGGGTCCGAAAATGAACTCCTTCATTTTGGGGTTCCAACGATCGGTGCGGTGCCCAAAATGGACTCCGGCGTCCAACAAACGTTTCACTTCTGCTTCGGTTGCCAACATATGCGTATTTCCTGTCCGTTTATGACTCCGACTCCTCGGAGCTTCCCTTTCTAGGGAATGTGGTTTCAGTTTCGTTGCCCGCTAAAGCGGGCGAG
>RGYX01000123.1 GCA_010031845.1 Verrucomicrobiota bacterium | reverse complement strand
CAATAAACTGGCCGGTGCCGCCCAGCGCCGGACGAAACAGGGTTGCCTCCACCAAGGCAGCATCCTTCTTCCTCAAGGCATTCCTTCGGCTCTGCAAAAAAGCCTGCCGGAACGGCTGCAGATTTGCCTGCAAACAGAACTTCAAAGCTCCAAAATCTCCCATGAAGAGCAGGAAACCAGCCGGGAGCTTGAATCTTCACGCTACTCGCTTAGGGAGTGGAACTTCTCCCGCTAGAGAACCGCCTCCTTAAAACCAGTGCCAGAGCCGCACTGGCTACAAATAAACCAGAGCTCGATGGCTCGGGGATCGTGGTCAAAGTCACGGAAAACCCATAACTTCCGGTTGCGTCACCCCCGGTGTTCAGGAGGTCGTAGTACTGGGCACCTCCAATGAAGAGGGAATAAAATCCGGAGTTCAGACTCAGGGTTCGCACCACCATTCCGTCCGCATTGCCGTCCCCAAAGATTCCCGCCGCCGCACCGTAGTTGGCGGCCGAGCCATCCGCCGCGTGGCCGACATGGGTAAATGAGGAAAGATCCGAAAAGCTGGATCCATCGTCGTTTCCGATTTTCCAATCACCCAGCGAACGGAAGCTACCCTGCCAGTTCCCCACACCGTACGCCGTGTCGTTATAAAGCGCGCTGATCACGCTGCTGTCGTGATCCAATGCCGCCGGAGCCTCATGCGCCAACCCCTGATAGACGGAAAATGCCGGTCGGAGCAACGGACTGATGGGGAGGCTTCCCTTGATAAAAGAAAGCCCCTCCACCCGAATCTGTAGATCCCCGGGATTGGATAGAAAGAATTTGAAGGCCCGCAGTTTATGACTGTCCCCAAGATTGGGGTCGGTTCCGCTGGCCCAACCGAAATCACTGGTCACGGTTTGGCTTGAGAGCACGACAACCTGCGGATGAAGCGGATCCAAGGATCCCAAATCACGGGACACATAAGAGATATGGGACTGGCAGGGAGAAATCATCCCGAGCCAGCCAAGCAGTAATCCGAGGCTGTTTTTAATCCTAGGTTTCATGATGATTTCCTTTTTTTATTTGTTGGGGTCGACAAAGCGACTCCCCGTTTGGTTGATCAAAACTTTCACGTTGGTCCAGCTGACAGGTTCCACATGGCCGTCCAAAAACAGATAATTGGACCTTCCCATATGACGTTCCACCCCGACCATGGATTGAAACGTCTCCACAGGAATCTCTTCTCCGTTGTATTCCGCCAAATGAAGGTGATCGGGGACGCTTTTTGTTCCATAGGTTTTGGAGAGCTCAAAGAAGAACACCGTCCGACTGGGTCGTTCCACGTTGACTAACCGGGACAGATTCAACCCCGAGAGATATTCGGCCCCACAGGGAGCCGCGCTCAGGTAGTCGTTCATCACATAACTTCGGGGGGAATGGGTCCACGAATCACTCTGATGATCCGTCTGGGGCAGGCACATCCCGTTATCGGTCGCATAAAGCAGCATTCCCTTCCCCAATTGGAAGAGGTTACTGGCGCACTTCATCCGCCCCGCCTCGTCATAACCCGCTTTCAGGGATGGAAGGCCCACCGAGACCAGACATCCCAACCCCAACATCACCACCAACATTTCCACCAGGGTAAAACCCGAATTTTTTTTCTTGGACATAAATCCTCCAAATAAGACAACGCATGCCTGCCATCAGGCGGGAATGGGATTCCGCAGGGAATCCCAGGTCCGCCACCAGTCATTGGGAGAGGATTTAGGAGATGGGGACGGGGGTCGGCAGATCCGCAACCGGGCCGGAGAACCGGATCATCGTGAGAAGAGGATATCGAAACCCAGCCGCATCCGGAGGCATCACCCGCAGGAACCCTCCTACCACAAACGAGAACTCTTTGGGGGAAAAGACCACCACCCCCAGAGCCTTGTTCGGACCAGTCCGCGCCCGGGAAATTTGCTTACACAATTCGCAAGGGTGTTCCCCGTCAAATGTCTCGCTCAACGCCTGCTGCACACTGCTTTGTTTCGAGTAATCCATGACCATCTTGGTCCAAGCCACGGTTTGCAGCACAACCCAATGGCCTCCCATCATCAAAAAAATCGCCAGCAGAGTTGCCGGAACGGCAAATTTTTTCAGGGAACCGCCTGCAAATAGCATGACTTAATTTAAGGTGCGACCGTCTTTTGTCGAGCCAGCCAGGGGACTACCCGTCTTTTTTCTGCCAAACCCCCAAATCATCGCCGCCACGATCAATAGCACAGTCACTAGAACGATCATGTGCCCGTTCCCCACCCACTCCTTGGCGTGGGCCACCGCTTCCGGCGAACGGGAGAACTTTCTACCGGCAAACATGCTCAACCAGATCCATAAGGGTGCATAGACCATGGCTCCCAGGGCATTGAGCTCGATGAACTGCCTTACATTCATCCGGTGCCGCCCCGCGAAGAAAAACACCCCGAACCGGACCGCCGGAATGAACCTTCCGAAAAACACCGTCTTCATTCCATGTTTTTCAAACAGATGCTCGATCCGTTTCTGCCGCGCCTCGGAGAAGACCACGGAGCCCAACCGCGTCCGCAGAAACCATTCCCCTCCCCGGCGACCCAGGAAATAGACCCAAAGATCCCCGGACAGAATGCCGGCCAAACAGGCGAAACAGGTCAATCCGTACGAGGAGCTTCCCCAACCCACGGAAAGCCCGCTGGCGACGAGCAGGGGCTCTTCCGGGATCGGAACTCCCATGGCAGAGATGAAGAGAATCCCGAACATGGCCAAATACTGGTACCGCACCACCAACTCGATCAAAAAATCAATGTTCATAAAATTCCCCATGGGTGGTTTGCATTGAATGAGGCCGTTTTTCCACTAGAAAAAGCCATCTCTTCACCATGTACCTGAATATCGGCCTAGCTTCCAAGGCTCTCTTTCATTCCTATCTGGGACAACCCTTCCGTTTTCGTCGTTGGGTGATCGTGGCCGTCTTCATGCTTCTCCTTTCCTCCTTCTGGGTGGTGGTGGCCGTGGGACGGGCCTTGGATCACCTTCTTTTCCCCGGTTTTAAACGACAGGTCATCCGCAAGCCGGTCTTCATTATCGCCCCCCCGCGTAGCGGGACGACTTTCCTGCAGAAACTCCTGGCGCGGAATCGTGAGGTCTTTGCCCCGGTCCTGATGTACCAGACCATCTTTCCCAGCATTACCCTGCAAAAGATCATTCTGGGTATCGCCAGCCTCGGAGAAAAAAAGGACGGCCTGTTGGGCGAATTGATCAGCTGGGTGGAGCGCCATTTCTTCGGAGGTTGGGACAACATGCACAAGATGCGTTTCAACCAACCGGAGGAGGATGACGGCTTTTTCGTCTACACTTTTGTCACCGAGGCGATCTATCTCCTGTTTCCCTACGTCCGCCTGCTTTGGGGAGCCGGCTTTGCCGACGATCTGCCCCTGCCCCAACGCCGGCGTGTCATGCGCTACTACCGAACCTGCCTGCAGCGACATCTCTACCTCCACGGTCGGGACAAGGTGCTGCTTTCCAAAGCGACCCAACTCTCGGGTTCGGTCCTTGGTCTGCGTGAGGAGTTTCCCGATGCGCGGATCATCAACATCCTCCGCAACCCGGCCGAATCGATCGCCTCCCACGTCAGTGTGTTTTACCCTGTTTGGAAGTGGGTCGACCCGGCGATTCCAAAAAAGAGCCGGGCATCTTTCGAATACGCCGAGTTGGCTGCCGCCTGGTTCCGCCATCTGGAGATGAAGGACCGCCATGCCGACCGCAACCGCTACCTACGCATCCGATATCGCGACCTTGTTTCCGATCCGGCCGACACCGTCCGCTCCATCTATCGGCACTTCCGTATCCCCCTCAGCGCCACCGCCTCACGGCAGA
>RGYX01000122.1 GCA_010031845.1 Verrucomicrobiota bacterium | reverse complement strand
ACCTGATAAGCGTCCTGCCCCGGCTTCAACCGGCCCGTCACCCGGGAAACCAGATGCATCACGTGCGAAAATCGTTCGACCTCCATCAACTCCACAACTTTGACACTTTGGTATTCGCAAACCCGCCCCAAATCGTTCCGCGCCAAATCCACCAACATGATGTGCTCGGCCCGCTCTTTGGGATCTGCCTGCATCTCTTTTTCATAGATCAGGTCCTCCGCCGGTGTTTTGCCCCTCGGTCGCGTGCCCGCAATCGGACGGATTTCCACCCGCCCGTTTTCACAGCGTACGTGGGTCTCCGGGGAAGAACCCACCAGGGCCAATCCGGCCATTTCCAGACAAAACATGTAGGGGGAGGGGTTGTGATGGCCCTCAGGGCACGGTAAAGATCAATGGGTCGCCCGTTAAAGGGGACGGTGAACCGCTGGGAGGGGACAACCTGGAAAATGTCTCCCGCCCGGATGTGCTCCTGCATGCCCTCGGCCATCTTCACGTACTCCGCCTTGCTCATGTTGGGGGTCGCTCCCAGAAGCAAATCCCCCTCCGGCCGCCGGGGAACTTCCGTGCTGGATTTTCCCGCCGGTTGCGCCAAGCGCCTCTCCAACGCCTCCAACCGCTCCAAACCGCGGCGATAATCCGCCCGGGGATCACCCCCCACTTTCACCTGAACCACCGGACGCATGGTTTTTTGGGAGTGATCAAAAATGACAAATTCCTCCACCAGGGCAAAACAGGCGTCCGGCACTCCCAAATCGTCTTTCTTGGCCATCCCCACGGTGGTCTCAAAAAAACGGACCGCCTCGAAGGCAAGAAATCCCACCGCACCCCCGGCAAAAGGCGGCGGATCCCCCGGCCACGCCGACACGACCCGAATTCCCGCCAACAAATCCTGCACTTCATGCAGCGGATCAGGACGCTCCGGGGCTTTTTCCGTCACCTCTCCGTTTAACCGGGACCTTCCTCCCGTCTCCGCGCTCTCCAGCAAAAAAGCCCCTCCCGCCGGCTGGCCGGAAAGCTTGATGTAAGCCGACACCGGGGTTTCCGCCCCCATGGGCACTTCCCTGCCCACTGGAATCAGGTTTCCCTGCCCCGAAAGCTCCAAAAACTTTTTTTCGTCTGGATAGATCATAAGGCTCGGGGCGGACGCACCGGAATTCCGCGAGACTGCAAATGTCGTTTGACCTCCGGAACAGTCAATTCACCGAAATGAAAAAGGCTCGCCGCCAACGCCGCATCCGCACCCCCTTTTTCACCCAACACCTCGGCGAAGTGCTCCTTGCTTCCCGCCCCCCCGCTGGCGATGACCGGAATCCCCACGGAGGAACTTACCGTCCGCGTCAGCTCAAGGTCGTACCCCTTTTGGGTTCCATCTGCATCCATGCTGGTCAGTAAAATCTCCCCCGCCCCCCTTTTCTCCCCTTCTTGAATCCAGGCGATGGCATCCTTTCCGGTGGGTGTTCTTCCCCCGTGGGTCGTCACCTCCCAGCCTCCGGTCGGCTTCCGCCGAACGTCCACCGCCAGCACCACGCATTGGCAACCGAAAGCCCCGGCCACCTCAGTGATTAATTCAGGACGCGCCACCGCCGCCGTGTTTAAGCTCACCTTGTCTGCCCCCGCACGTAAAAGCTCACGGGCATTCTCCAGGGTCCGCACTCCCCCGCCCACCGTTAGGGGCAGAAAAACTTCCTCCGCCGTCTTCCTCACCACTTCGAGCAAAATCGGCCGGGCCTCCGCCGAGGCCGTGATATCCAGGAAGACCAGCTCATCCGCTCCCTGCTCGTTATAAGCCCTGGCACATTCCGCCGGATCCCCCGCATCCCGAATTTCCACAAATTTCACCCCTTTGACGACCCTCCCCCGATCTACATCCAAACAAGGAATAATTCTCTTATTATTCATAAACTATTGGTTTATAGCTATTTTTGTCTTTTTGGATTTGCGGGTAATATGTGAATTGATTCAAATTTGGATTTTTGCGAGTATCCAAAGTTTGCCCCTAAACGAGAAGACAAAAATCCATGTCCAAGCCTAATTCCAAACCCCGGAAAACTACGGCGAAAAAGAACCCGGCAGCCAAACCGGTCGTGAAAAAATCGGTCTTGAAAGCGACGGCGAAAAAGGGGCCCGCTCGGTCCAAGGCAACCTCCACTTCCCCCCGTCTCCGTACCGTTCCCCTGCCGGTCGACAACTCGGCCCACAAGTTTGTCCTCCAGCCTTTTAGCCCCGCCACCCCAACCGAACACACGCCCGCCTTTGAATTTTTGGGGGAACTTCCCGAAAGTTACGGCACCCGCCGCCTCTTTCTCGCCGCCCGTGATCCCCGCTGGCTCTACGCCTATTGGGACTTTACCTGGCAACAACTCCGCGACGCCGAGCAGGAATCGGCGGACGGAAAAATTTTTCTGCAGGTTTTTATTCCCGGACAGGAACGGGTTCAGCAGATCCACATCTTCCCCGGTTCCCGCGAATGGTATCTGCCGGTTCACCGCCCCGCCACGGGATACTACCGCAGGGATGGCTCCTTCCATCAGCTCGCACTTTCCAGCGAAGCCCTGACACCCCGGGATGATCCTTCCCCCAATCAGGAGGTCGAATTTGTCACCATTCCTTTTCATTATTCCTTCCGCCAACTTCTCGATCTGGTCCGTTCCCAGATGCAAACGGGCGAATCCCTGGCCAAAGCCCTCGCCCGACTGCAACGCGAGGGCTATCCCTTGCCTTTCCCCTATGCCTTGCGCCGCTTCGTTCCCTCAGGGGTGGCCGACCGCATCCTGGATTATCTGGGCGGGGAGTTGGTTCGCCGGATCCGCGTCGGCTCTCTCGAAATGACGGAAACCCTCCGCCGTCGGCTACTGGAAATGGGTTCCAGCGGAATTCCCTCCAGCCTCAGTTCCTCTCCTCGGGGGCGTGATCGCACCTTCGCCATGCATGTAAACGCGGAGTTGATCATTTACGGGGGAACCATTCCGGGGGCCAAAGTCTCCGTGGACGGCAAAGAGATCGCCCTCCGACCCGATGGAACTTTCTCTTACCACTTCACTTTCCCGGACGGCCGTTTCCATATCCCCATTCATGCCACGGCTCCCGATGGAGAGGAAAAGCGCTCCGCCCTCCTCTCATTTTTACGCCTGACAGACACCACTCCTGGCGTGGATCCCACCCAGCAACCCCCTCTCTCGGAACCCTTCGGACGTTCCTAAGAACCACCCTCCCCTCATGCCCCTCGGATATGTAGCTCCGGTTCTTCACGCGCACCTCCCTTTCGTCCGGCATCCGGAATACCCGGAGTTTCTGGAGGAGGATTGGTTTTACGAGGCCATCACCGAAACATACCTGCCCCTTTTGGACATGATGGAGGGATTGGTTCGGGATGCCGTTCCCTTCCGTCTCACCATGTCCCTGACGCCCCCGCTTTGCGCCATGATGCGCGATCCCCTGCTCCAGGACCGCTATGTCCATGGCCTGGAAAAACTGATCGAACTAGCCGGAAAAGAGCTCGATCGCACAAAACACGATCCCGTCTTCCATGATCTGGCCCGTTTTTACCATGACCGACTCCATCACTGCCGGACCATGTTCTGTGACCGTTACCGTCGTGATCTGGTGGGTGCTTTTCGGAAATTTCAGGATGCCGGGGTTCTGGAAATCATCACCTGTGGTGCCACCCATGGTTTCCTTCCCCTCATGCGGGAATTCCCGCAAGCCGTCCGGGCCCAGATTCAGGTAGCCCGCAACGATTACCGCAACTGCTTTGGGAGGGATCCCCGGGGCATCTGGCTTCCGGAATGCGCCTACTATCCCGGCTTGGAAAACTATCTCCAGGAATCGGAAATCCGCTGGTTCATCCTCGACGCCCATGGGCTTCTTTA
>RGYX01000121.1 GCA_010031845.1 Verrucomicrobiota bacterium | reverse complement strand
TCGTTGAGGGTCACGACGGCGTTCGACATGCTCTCCAGCATCGACTCCGAATAGTTCTTCATGTTCTGGACGTCGTCGAAAAGTTTTGCATTCTCCAGGGCCACGGAAACTTGGGCGGTGAAGGCTTTCAGCTTGGCCTCGTCCTCATGGGTGAAGGCGCCTCCGCGCTTGTTCAGTACCTGGGTTGCCCCGATCACCTTGCCCGCCTTGTTCACCACCGGAGTGCAAAGAATGGATCGGGTAAAGAATCCGGTCTTCTTGTCAAACCCCGGATTGAATCTCAGGTCCGCATAGGCGTGCTGGATGTTGACGGTCTGGCCGCTGGTGAAAACGGCCCCTGCGATACCGAGATGGTTCGGGAATCGGATCTGGGTGGCACCCAGTCCCTCCCCCACCTCGGTATAAAGTTCGTTCGACTTTTCATCGTTGATGAAAAGAGTCGATCGCTCCGCGTGAAGCAACCGCGTAATCGTCCGGATGATCTTCGCTAGGAGGTTGCCCAACTGGATCTCCCCCGAAATCTCTGAAACCACACTGAGGAATTCCGCCTCTTTGGCCTTCTCCTTTTCGGCCAGTTCCAACAAAAGACTTCGCTGAAGGGAAACCGAAGACTGCATCGCCATCGCCTCCAGCAGCTTGAGATCTTTGGTGGTGAAATGGGCGGTCTTGGCTCCCTTGCGGTTCAACACCTCCACGACTCCAATCAGCTCTCCCCGAACGGTCCGGATCGGAGCACAGGCGATCGACCGGGTGTGATACCCGGTCTGCTCATCCACGGTTTTATTGAATCTCTCGTCTTGATAGGCGTCCTTCACCACCACCCCTTTGCCTGACTGGAAGACACTTCCGGCAATCCCGGTGTTGTTGAGAATTCGGATCTCCCTTTTCAACCCCCCCACCGTCACCCGGCTGTAAAGCTCTTGGGTCGAGGGGTCGTTGACAAAAAGCGTCCCCCGCTCCGCACCGGTGGCTTCCGTGACCAAAGCCACCAACGTTTCCAACTGGTCGTCCAAGGTCTGGCTGTCGGCCACCTTCCGGGCCACCTCCAGCAAGATCTTGGCCTCGGCCAAGCTTAAGGTGTCGATCGGGCTCTTACTTTTGGGCACGGCCTGCCTCCAGTTCTCCGCGGATTCTTTGGATGGTTCTTTCCAGTTCTGCGGTCTCGTCCCGTTGGGTCCGTCGCATCAGCTGTTCCGCTTCACTATGGCGTGCTTTTTCGCGCTCCAACTGGTCCCGCAGAGCCTGCACCGAGGACTGCAATTGCCTTCCCTCCTCGGCGGACTGGGCCATCACCTTTTGCACCGCCTCTTCTCCGGCCGCCTTGCGACGCTCCAACTCAATCCTCATCTCCGCGATGGTGGCTTTCAGGTCCCGGATTTCCGTGTGGGCTTCCGCCACGGCTTGGGCCACCTCCTGGGCGGTTCCCGCTTTCTGTGTTTCCAAGGCTTCCCGCAGAGCTCCCACCGTCTCTTTCAGATTCCGAATCTCGTGCTCCCGCTCCATTTCTTCCGAGAACCTCGCCTCGGGGGGATGCAAAGTCAGGGTCATGAAAAAATCCTAGAGGGAGGACTCGTCAAATAGCGAGAAGGATGGACGCCGCCGCCTTACCAGATGAAGGATTTCTCCTGGGCGACGATTTTGCCGTCCCGCACGATGGAGATCCGCCAGGAATTCACCAACCCACCTCGCAAGTAATCGTCCCCCACCACCTTCAGCACGGTCTTTTCATAGCCGTCAAAGTTTTTGTAATCCTGGGTCTTGGTCATGACCTTTTCCCGGGTGTTGGCCTGTCGATAATCCAGACGCACCGTAAAATCAGCCGGCTTCCCGTCGTTTTGCCAATTGATCACGAAAATATTCCCTTTCCGATCCTGGATTTCCTTGGCCGTGACCGCCCCATAGTCCCAGTACTTCGGTTCGAAGGCCATCGAGGTATTATCGATCGGAGGTTTGTTTCCCTTTTTTTGATCATTCCAATAAGTGTAAATTTTGTTGAGGCTGATTTCTTTCTCGAGGGCGACGGGCAGATCGCTCGTCATCCCATCCGGTGGACGGGTGGCGGTGGTGGTCGGAGCCACGGCCCCGTTGGTCGTGGGCTCAACTTGGGCCGGACGAAAATTAGGAACGGCATCTTTTTCATCCGCTTTCAACGGGTAGGCCATCGATCCCAAAATCGCTATGATCAACAATTTACGCATTAATCCGTATTTAATACCCAGCGCTAATGTTCGTCAAGCTAACCTCGGCGAAAGTCCTAAATATCCTTGGCTATTTAGGTTAACCGCTTAGCGTCAGTGTTTTATGTACGACCCAGAACGCACGGTGGAGTTTGAATTTGTCCGGGCCACCGAGAACGCCGCCTTGAACGCCATGCGTTTCATTGGGAAAGGTGACAAGAACACCGCCGATGCCGCCGCCTGTGACGCGATCCAAGGGGTTTTCGATTTGGTCGATATCCGGGGCGAGGTCGTCATCGGAGAGGGCATCAAAGACCAGGCCCCCGGGATTTTTTTAGGGGATCGCCTCGGAAAGTGGGGGCCGAATTCCCCCCGTTTCAACATCGCCCTCGATCCGGTGGACGGAACCACCAATCTCTCCAAAGGATCCCCCAATGCGATCTCCGTGATGGCGGCGGCGGAGCTACCCCATGACGCCAAGCATCCCGTCATGCGCAACATTCCCAGCTATTACTCCCACAAAATCGCCTACGGTCCCGAGGTCGCCCGGGTCCTGCAAAAAGAGGATCCGGAGGCCAATTTTCTCGATTCTCCCCTGAAAGAAACACTCCAGCGTCTGGCGAAAATTCTACACAAACGCGTCGGGGACATGGTGGTTCTTGTCCTCGATCGCCCTAGAAACCAGACATTCATTGATGCCATCCGCCAATCCGGGGCCTCTCTGCGTACCATCGCCGACGGTGACATCACGGCCGCCGTCGCCCCTTCCCTGCCCGATTCCGGCATCGATCTTTATGTCGGCATCGGGGGCTCCCCCGAGGGCGTTCTCACCGCCACCGCCTTGCGCGCTCTGGGCGGCGAAATCCAACTCCGGATGTGGTTTCCCAATCCCGAAGCCAAAGCCCGTGAAGTTTCAGGAGTGCCGGAGGGGGAAATCCAAAGAATCTACCGCTCCAACACCATTGTCACCGGGGACAGCGCCATCTTCTGCGCCACGGGTATCATCGAAAGCCCCCTCCTGCCTGGGGTAAAACTCATCGGCCACAAGGCCATCACCCATTCCATCCTGATGCGGGCCCGAAGCCGGACCGTGCGCTACATCCGCGCCGTGCATGATTTGGAACACAAGACCATCCACCTCCGAAGCACGAGGCGGGAAAAATCCGTTTAATCTTCCTTGGGCGGTTTCTCCTCCGCCGGCCAGAGGATGTAGATCAGCCCGTACCCGGCCAGCGAAACCACCACTCCAATGACCGTGCAGCCCACGGTCAACGGAACCGCCACGTTCGCCAGATCCCCCGCCAACATCCTCAATTTCGCGCGGGCTCCATCGGCGGCATCCAATCTTTTCATCTTATCCGGCAATCCCCCCTCATACTTGATGGGTCTCCCCAGGATAATCTCCCCCAAATGATAGGCCGCCGTGTAGTAGATCGGAATCGTGAAGGGGTTGTTGGCCATCTGCACCACGATGGCCGTCGGCACATTCGCCCTTAAAAAGACGGCCAAAACCACCGCCAAAACATGATGCAATCCCAGCAAGGGACTGGTCGCTGGCAGTAATCCCGCCACCATCGCCCGGGCCACCGGACCCCGCCGGAAACTCCAGAGATCAGGATTTACCCCGTGCCGCCCCAGCCATTTTCCCACCTGCCCGGCCTTCAGGTGTTCTGGACTGAGCCGCAAACGGTGC
>RGYX01000013.1 GCA_010031845.1 Verrucomicrobiota bacterium | reverse complement strand
TCCGTTCTCCTGGAAAAACTCGAGCTCGAACAGCACCGCAAACTCGCCGACGGGGAACATGCTTTCAGCTTCAAGGACGCCTTCCGCTCCCGTCGGATTTGGATCTGCTGCCTTACGCAGTTCACCATCGTCTTTGGCCTCTACGGCGCCTCCTTCTGGCTGCCCCAGATCATCCACGACACCCTGACCCAGGTGGATTGGCAGATCGGCCTATATTCCGCCATCCCGTGGACCGCCGCCGCCTTCGGGATGGTCTGGGTCTGCCGCCACTCCGACCGCACTGGCGAACGCCGGCTGCACGTGGGCCTCTCCGCCCTCACCGCCGCCATCGCCTTCGCCGCCAGCGGACTCCCGGGCCTGCCATCGCCGTGACCGGTGTTCTCTCCACCACCTCGTGCTACTGGTCCTTTCCCACCGCCATTCTTTCCGGAACCGCCGCCGCCGCCGGCATTGCCTGGATCAACTCGGTCGGAAATCTCGCTGGCTTGGTCGCACCGGAACTTTTTCGCTGGATGAAAAGCCAACACGGAATGGGTGCGGCCCTGCTCGGTCTGGCAGCCATTCAGGCCTGTGCCGGGATTTTGGCGCTCGCCACCATCAAGCCGACGAGAAATTAACTTCGGCTTACTCCGACCCATCACCCAGCATCGTCGGAAGCTTCTTTTCCGTCTTCGCCCCCAACTCCCGCAGCTTCTCGGCCGTCCCCAAGATATTTCCCTTCTTTTCCGAGAGCTTCTTCACCGCCGACTCATGAGCCTCATGCGCTTTCCCCAGCGCCTTTCCCACCTCCGCAAGATCCCCACAGAAGTTTGCCAGATCGTCATGCAGCTTGCCCCCCAGCCGGGCAATCTCTTGGACATTCCGGTTTTGCCGCTCGATCTTCCAGAGATTGGAGATGGTCCTCAGTGTGGCCATCAGGGAACTGGGGGTTGTCAGTACGATCCTTTGGTCAAAAGCGTACTGCAGAAGATTTTGATCCGCCCGCAGGGCCGCCCCAAACGCGGGCTCAACGGGAATGAACATCACGGTAAAATCCAGCGACTTTCCCTGCAGCAGGTCGGGATAGGATTTTCCGGAAAGATCGTCGATAAACCTCTTTACCGCGGCCCCGTGGGCTTTGAGACATTTTTCCTGCTCCGCCGGTTCGGCGGCCGAACAGTAGGCATCGTAATCAATCAGGGGGACCTTGCTGTCGATGACGATCGCCCGGTCACCCGGAAGAAAGACCACTGCATCCATCCGCTTCCGGTCGGCCGACTCCTGCGTCTGATACTCCCGCCCCTTCTCCAATCCGGAGATCTCCAGCGTCTTTTCCAGCACCAACTCCCCCCAACGACCTCTGACCCCGGAATCGCTCTTCAGCGCGCTGGTCAGGGCATGCGTCTCCGAACCCAGCTTCGTGCTCATGGCTTGGATCTGTTGCAACTCCCTCCGCAAATCCCCCTGCAAGGTCGTTTCCGCCGTGTGCACCTCATCCACCCGTTTCCGAAAAGCCTCCATTCGGTCGAGAATCGGCCTCAGCTCAATCCCCACCTGTGTTCGGTTGTCTTCCGCCAATCGTTTGGTTCCCTCCGTCACCATCTGCTGGGCGACCGCCCTAAACTCCGTCTGTAACCGGACCGCCAACTCCTCCTTCTCTTTCCTGGCCTCGATTAGGCTTCGCTCGGCCGCCTGCCGCTCTGCCTCCGCCCGCACCGCCCCCTCGCGGGCCTCCCGGCTTTGCGCCTCCGCCCTTTCCCGGGCCTGCTCCTGCTCTTCCGCCCGCCGTTTCGCCGCTTCAATCTCCCCGGAAAACTTGCCGACCCTGCCGGAAAAATAGGCATAGGCCCCCACCACACCCACCAGCAACCCGATCAAACCGGGCAGAAGAATTCCGCTCATCGGATCAATATCTTGCCCGATCAGGCAACTTTTGAAATTTTTTCCAAACTACCAACGCCTCGTCTCGCAGCATCGGGGTGCATCGCGGAGACCTCTTGGCCGGTTTTTTTCGAATCTCTCTTTCCAGAACCCGGTCGTCAAAATCCCCGTAGCGGAGCGCATCCCCGTGATGCGCCGCGTAATAAATCCTTCCGATCCTGGCCCAAAAAGCCGCCGAGTAGCACATGCTGCAACATTCAGCACTGGTGTAGAGAACACAGCCTGAAAGATCATGGGTCTTCAACTTCTGACAAGCTTGCCGAATCGCCACGATTTCCCCATGGGCGCTGGGATCTTTTCCGGAAAGAACGCGGTTATGGCCTTCCCCGACAATTTTACCGTTTTTAACCACGACCGCTCCAAACGGACCCCCCGTCTTTCTGACCAGCGCTCCCACGCGGCCCAATTCGATGGCACGTCGCATGAATCGAACATGGGGCGCCGACGGAGCCTTCCCTTTTCGTTTGGAAATCCTCCTTGGCATTACGGCAAACTCTCCTCCCGCTTCCTCGCTGTCAATCGTCCCTCCAGCCGAAAAACAAATCGTTGGAATCGATTCATCCGCCCATCCTATTCCACCCGATAGGACATTGGCTGGGACACCCCAAAACCGTCAGGACCCGACCCAACCCCTTCGAAACCAAGCCCACCCGATCCAGACAAAGAGGGCCAGCCCCCCCAACCCGCCCAACCTCCATGGCCAGGGACTGAATGCAGACTCCTCCACTCCCGCCGCAGTCTCCACCTCCTCCAGCTTCGGTAAGTCGCCCGTCGGAGCCGCCGCCACGGCCGTCCCCGCCAACTTCTCCCACGCCCCTTTGCTTTCCGTCAAAAGGGGAATCACCCCCGGCTCCTTCTTCTCCAAATCCGCGTATTGCTTCAAGGCTATCTTTGCCTCCTCGGGAGTAATGACCATGGAATCGTCCGGATAGGGCAGCAGCTCCACCACGCTCGACTGCCCCAGAACTGACAATTTCCCATCCTGCCCCATCACCTCGTAGACCCCGTCCTTCAGTTGCACGCTCTGCCCAAGTTTTAATTCCAGATTCCCGCTGTTTTTCGAACGGCAAACCACCCACTGCTTCTTGGTCGGCTTCGTTAGGCCCACCGGCGGAGGAGCCAGGGGAGGCAACGGCTTGGCGGCCAACGCGGGGGTCGGAAGAGCCGAAGGTTGAGCCGCAACCGGTTTGGCTTTCGGTGCAACAACCAAGGCTCCCGAAAGCGGCTCCTCCTCCCTCCCGCTGTCTGCCATCTTCACGCTGCGGCCGGTCTGCAGATAGAAAGGGGCTTGCTGACAAATCCCCGCGGGCAGCACCGGGCCAATGTCTTTTCCCAAAAATTGCCCTTCCACGAATCTTCCGGAGGTCGAGGGTTGATTCAACATCTTCGCCAGTTTTTCCGCCTCGTTCCTGGGAACCCGAAGAAAGATTTTTCCCTCCTCTTTTTTCGGCCGCCCGGTCGTGGCCTGCATCCAGACGAAATCCGGATCAAGTTGGGTCAGCGGGTCGCTGGGCTCCACCGAGGCAATCCGCAGCTTGATCTCCTTGCCCAGATACTGCGCCACGGCCTTTTGGTAAAAATCGGCGGTGAAATTATCCGCCGCCCTGCCGGCCGAGACCCCCAGGCAGGCCAAAAATAGGATGAATAGGATGATGAGACGCATACTGTAATTAAGTCCGTTTTTTGCGTTTCTCAACCGGCTTTTTTCAGCCTTTCCCCATCCTGCTCTTTTCCTCTGTTTGGAGTTCCCAGAGTTGATGGGGACCAAACCGGGCCAACCGATTCATCCTCGCAAACCCCGCCTTCTCCCCCATACCCCGCAGGGCCGACTCCGTTTCCGGAAAGTCATGGGCCTGCACATGGGCACACGCCTCCGCCAACTCATGCCCGGGCACCTCGGCCCAATCCCGTCTCATGAATTCCAAATATCTTTCGATGTACGCCTCCCGGCTCTCCCCCTCTTCCCGAACCACATCCACCAAAAGCAGGGCGGCGCCTGGGGCCAACCTTTCGAGGCAAAGGGTTAGAAACTTTACCTTCTTCGCCGCGTCGAGATGGTGCAGCGCATAACCCGAAAAGATCACCTCAAACCTCGACTTGGATTTTTTCAGGGCTTCCACCATCTCCTCCTGACGGAGAGCCACATGCAACAAGCTTCCCAAATGTTCCTTGGCCTCCTCCAAAGCCGCCGCCGAAAGATCCACCCCGACATACATCGCCGGGGGATGTTTCTTCAGACACGGGGCAAGAAAGCGGGCGTTCCCGCAACCCAGATCCAGAATCGAGTAGGCTTCCCCACCCCGTTGCCCCAACCACTCCTCGACCCGGGCATAAATCTCCCGGTGATGCATGTAGTTCTTTTCCGAGAGCGCATCGTAGATCGACCACGACTTCTGAAACATGGCAGCCCCACTCTCCCCCACGGCACTCGTCTCCTGATTCAATCCTGCCAGCGTAATCTTTCCTTCCTTGTGGGACAAGTGGCGCCAAAAGAGGAATGTTCCGCCGGCGCTTTTCTTTCCATGCTCTCCCCCAGGCATGCCCTCCTCCCTCCTTATCCGTTTGCGAGACCTTTCTCCGTCCCAATGGAAATCCGGTTGGGCGGCCTGGCTGGGTTGGCTCTTCGATGGTCTTGATATTCACCTCTTCACCCTCGTGGCCGTTCCTCTGGTGGCGGAGCTTCTCCACGTCGATCCTCAACATCCCGATGTCAGCCATTACGGCTCCCTCATCCAGGCCTCCTTTATGGTGGGCTGGGCCTTCGGGGGAGCGCTCTTTGGCCGACTGGGCGACCTCATCGGTCGGACCCGGGCCCTTTCCCTCACTATTCTTTTTTACGCCGGCTTCACCGGGCTCAGCTTTTTTGCCACCGCCTGGTGGCACCTGCTCATCCTCCGGTTCCTCGCCGCCCTGGGCATCGGCGGGGAATGGGCGGTGGGCGCCTCCCTGCTGGCCGAGACTTGGCCTAAAAATTGGCGCCCGTGGATCGCCGCCACCCTGCAGACCGCGGTCAATCTCGGCATTCTCATCGCCTGCTTCTTTGGTTGGCTCCTCGAAGGCGAGCCTCCCCGCACCATCTTTCTCGTCGGTGTTCTTCCCGCCCTGCTCGTCTTATGGATCCGCAAGTCCGTGCCCGAAACCGAGGAGTGGCACTCCACCCGTTCGACGGGGGCAAAAGTTCCCGGGATCTCCGATCTCTTTCGAGGATCTTTGGTCAAGACCACCTGGGTGGCCCTCCTGCTTTGCGGAATTTCCCTCACCGCCCACTGGACTTTCATGTTCTGGCAACAGGCCCATATTCGGAGTCTCCCGGAAATCACCGCGTTGGATACCGCCGGCAGAAACCGCGTCGTGGCTGTCGCGCTATTTCTCCTGATGTTCAGCTCGATCGCCGGAAACTACCTGGCTGCCGCTTTGGCCAAGTTCTGCGGTTATGGCAAAGCGATCGCCCTCCTGCTCTTGGGCTATGCCGGGGTCATGATCTTCACCTACTGGAACCAGCCCAGCTGGACGGAACTCCGCTGGGCTTTTGTGTTGATCGGCCTATGTCAGGGAGTGTTTGGCCTTTTCACCATGTGCCTTCCCCCGCTCTTCCCCGTGCTGCTACGCACCACCGGGGCGGGCTTTTGCTATAACTTTGGCCGGATTCTCTCCGCCGCCGGCGTGGTTTTTTTTGGACTCTTTTCCTCCGTGGGCGATTTTCGTTCCGCCCTTTTTCACTCCGCCTTTCTTTTCCTTCCTGCTGCCCTGATCGCCCTGTTTCTGCCGGAACCGGAAGAACAAAAAAGCTCCCTTAGCCCCATCGACTAGGAAACCGCACCCACCTCCCGAATCGCGGCCCATGGGGGGATCGAGTTTTTTCAGATCCGCCTCATCGCACCAACGGATGTCGTGGTGCTCCCCGGGAGCCAAGGTCACTTTCCCGCTCTTAGGCCGGGCCCAATAGATGATGCCAATGTGTTCGTGCGTCGGACTTACCCGGTGGATGTCCAAAAACCTCGGCCGGATCAAGGCCCGGGTGCCCGGTCCAGTCGTTGGCTGTCTTTCCCCGATCAGTTCAATCTCCAGCCCGCTCTCCTCCCTGGCCTCGCGATAGGCCGCCTGTTCCGGATCCTCATCCAACTCGATATGCCCCCCGATCGGCAGCCACTGGCCCAGTTTTTTGTGGTGAATGACCAGCGCCTTGCCCTCCTGCACAATAAAAAGGCTGACGGTGAAATCGATCTTCTCGTGGATGTGGGGCATAAGGCCGTTTCTAAGCCGGAAAGAATCCCTCCTCCGTGTCCGGATACTTGCCGAGAAAGAAAAGCGTCAGCAATCCCATCCCCACCACCATCCCGGCCGGCCCGTAGGTTCCGTACTTGGCATGCAGCCATGCTGCCACCCCGGGGACCGGGCCGGCAAACGCCAGCATCCCGATATTGTAAGCCACCGACATTCCGGTGAAACGACGCGGGGTGGGGAAAAGAGCCGAAGCCGCCGGCAGCACCGCCGAGGTAAAAGCCGTTTGCGGAACCGCAAAAAGAAGGAGTCCGGCCACGACCCAGACCGCTCCACCTTTTTCCACCATTTCCAATGCTGGCCAGACGGCCAACATAGTCAAAATTCCCGTACCCCAGAGAAACGGCCGCCACCTCACCCGGTCGACCCAAGGGGCAAATAGCTGGGGAAAAAGCGCCAGGCTTGTGTTGGCCACCACCGCCGCCAGAAAAATGACCGCCCCCGGGAGATGCAGATCCGTTTCCATCCGGTTGGGTAGATAGGTTCCGAGGAGATAGTACGTGTGCCCATAAAAACCACAGCCGATGGCACAGGCCGCCATGGCCATTTTGTCCGCCCGCCAGACATCCCGCAGCGGCGTCTTAGCCACCATCCCTTTTTTTCTCGTTTCCTCGTACTGGGGTGTTTCGTGGAGGAAGAAGCGGAGCAGAATCGCCCCCAGGGCCAACAGGGCTCCCAGGAGATAAGGAATTCTCCAGCCCCCCGCTGCCATTTTCTCCGCTCCCAACACGGCTGAGAGTCCGGTCACCGCCGCCGCCGCCAGGAGGGCCCCGAGGCACGAGCTGACGTTTGCCAAGTTTACCGCCAGGGCGCTTTTCCCCTTGGCGGCGGTTTCAAACAGCGCCACCACCGTCCCGCTGAACTCGCCGCCCACAGAAAACCCCATCGCCAACCGCGTCACCGCCAAAAGCGCCGGAGCCCAGAAACCAATCTGGGCGTACGTTGGTAAAAAAGCCGTTGCCAACATCGGTAGGGACATCAGGATCACGCTGCCCAACAGCGTCCAACGCCGGCCGAACAGATCCCCGATGCAACCGATACAGGCTCCTCCCAGAGGGCGGATGGCAAAGCCCAACCAGAAAAGACCATAGGTGGCCAAAAGAGATGCCAGCTTGTCGTGGGAGGGAAAAAACAGCGGGGCCAGCACCGGCGTCAGGTAGGCAAACACCATGAAGTCGAACCACTCCACCAAGGTGCCGACCGAGTTTGCTGCCAACGAAACCCACCTCTTTCGGTCAATATCCATCCCCTGTGTTCCCAGTTATCCCCTCTCCCCGCAACCCGTTAATTCCTGCCCTTTGCTCTTCATCTTAATCTTGCCCGTTTCAATTCCCCATATCCCATATCCAATATTCTATATTCCTGCCTGTCTTCATCTTAATCTAAATCCCCCATGCCCGACCTCTCCTCCCACGCTTGGCTTCTCGCTGGCTTCGCAGCCCTTTGCACGGGCTTGGCCAAATCCGGTTTTGGACCTTTCGGGTTACTGACCGTCATCCTGATGGCTGAGGTCCTTCCCGCCCGCGAATCCACCGGCGTGGTTCTTCCCCTGCTCATCGCGGCTGATGTTTTAGGTGTGCTGTCCTTTCATGAGCACTCCTCCTGGAAACTACTGCGCGCCCTTCTGCCAGCCACGTTGGTCGGCATCCTGACCGGTTGGTGGATCATGCCCCTCATCCCTGCCGAATTCTTCGGTCATACCTTGGGCTGGATCATCCTCGCTTTGATCGGAGTCATTCTTCTGCAAAGACTTCGCCCGCAACTTCTGACTTGGGTCACCCGTCACCCGCTTCTGGGCCTGGGATGCGGTTGGGCTGCCGGCATCACCACCATGCTGGCGAATGCCGCAGGACCTATCACTGCCTTTTACTTCCTCTCCCAACGCCAAACCAAGATGGCGATGGTCGGAACAGGAGCCTGGTTTTACCTCGCCATCAATCTCGCCAAGCTCCCTTTCAGCTGGCAACTCGGCCTCCTCAGCGGCAGTTCCCTTTTGCTGGATGCCATGCTTTTCCCGGGTGTGCTTGTTGGATTTTGGATCGGTCGCACCCTCTTGCAGCGGGTTTCCCAAAATCTTTTTGAATGGATGCTGATTTTGATGGCCACCGGTGCCGCCTTAAGGATGATCCTCCAATGATCCGCTCTGTGGGCTGGGCTCCGTTTTTTCCCTTGGTCGCCATCCTGTTGGCCTCGTGCGCCTCGGTTAGTGTGAAGGATGCCCACGAAGTCTCCACCACCCCCGTCAAAATGCCGGAAAAGATCTATGTGCAGAGATTCTCGATGGACGGCGCCAAGGTTGAAATCGACATGCAGGGGAAAGAACTCGAAGACTACAAGCAAGCGGTGGTCGACATGCTACACACCCGCTTGGTCGACCGCCTGCCGGAAATCGCCCCGGTCGAGGAGTACAAGGGCGGCCCCCTCCCCATGGAGGGTTGGCTGATTCAGGGCAGATTTACCTGGGTCAATCACGGCACCAAGGCCGCGCGTGTTTTGGTGGGATTCGGGCTGGGGGCAACCAAAATGGAAACCGAGGTGGAAGTCACCGAGTTGGACGGGGGAACTCCCCGAAAGTTTCTCGCTTTAAAAACCACCGGCGGTTCCAACGCCGAACCCGGTCTTGCCGGCTCTCTCGTGACCCCGGGAACCGGGGTCTCTGAAGCGGTGGCTGGCTCAGCCGCAGGTGCAGCCATCAGTTTCCCTGAAGATGCTCTTCGGACTGCCCGGGAAATCCGCAACTATCTGGTCGATTATATCGAAGAGCACAATCTCGCCCCCAACCGCCAGTTTATCGAAGCCCATAAGGACGAGGATGACGACGATCTAGCCGCCACCTCATCGTCTAAACCCTCTCGCTAGGATAATGTTTTACGGGGCAGGCTCGGGTCCCGTAAACAGCATCATCTCCATCGTCTGGCGACCGAACTTGCTCAGCCTCATTCCGCCTTTTCCATCGGCCTCCACCAATCCCCGGCAATAATACCTCCCCTCGTTCGGTTGGCCCGGGTTGGCGATCAACCCCGCCTCCGTAACCGGAATGGCCGAGCCCACAACTTTCAACGGCAACCCCCACGGAGTCATCTCCAGCTTCCACGCCACCGTCCCTGTGCAGTTCTCCTGCACTTCCACCCAGTCGGTCCATTGGACCCTCGACCTAGGTGCCGGCAAGTTGACGATAAATCCCCCTGGCTGCCTCGCCAGTGCCTCGCGACAAGTCATCGGTTTTCCTTGGTGCGTGGCCAACAACAGGGGCGCCGGATCTACTCCCATCAGGTTCAACCCGTTCCACTCTCCGTGCCGGTTCGGCTCCCAGAGCCGTCCCGGCTTGGTAATTTTTACCCACTCGTCGAACTTTGGGTTGATTTGAAAAGCGATTTCGAAATGAAGGTGCGCCCGGTCCCGACTCAGCCCCGGACCCGTCCACCCCATCACCCCCAAGGGATCGCCTGCCTTCACCTTTTGCCCAACCTCCGCCCTGATGGAGGCCAGGTGCCCGTAAATCGTATACACGGATTGCTCTCCCCACAGGTGCCTCACCATCACCTGTTTGCCGTAATCGGATATCTTTTCATCCGGATTCACCCGAACCACTTCCCCATCCGCCGAGGCTCTCACCACGTCCGTCGGTTCCCCCCGTTCGTCCCGATACAGAGCCCGAATATCTATCCCCTTGTGGAAATGTTCAAAAAGCCGTGGCGGCTCGGACTCCGAAGTCCGGACAAAGCCGAACATGCCGGAGATCAGACGCCGGCTAATCGTAGGCTGAAAAAACCGATTCTTTTGGTTATGAAACAGCCCGTCATTCTCCGTCGGCAACCGCCACTCGATGCGGTCATTGGCCGTCAGCGGACTTAAAGAACTGAAACCCAGCAACCCTAGGCTCAGCCCCAGCTTCAGCTTCATCTTCAACTTAATCTAAATGCTATTTTGCCTTTAACACCACCGCCCCGCTCCGCAACGCCACAAAACACCACCGCCCCGCTCCGCAACGCCACAAAATTTCCCTGCCGGGTCGCTCCTAGCACCGTCACCTTCACATCCTCCCCCCCTTTCAATTGCCTGACCGACCGGGGCAACTCCTCCAGACTTCGGCACGGCACCGACCCTAACCCCACAATCAACATTCCCTTTTGAATGCCTGCCACCTCGGCCGGGCTCCCTTTGTCGATCCCCACCACCAACAGGCCTTGCCGGCCGGCGTAACCTGACTGCACCGACTCCTCCGGCGAAAGGTCTTTCAATCCCAATCCGAACCTTTCCTTCAACACCACTGCCGCCGAACGCTCGGGCGGAGGGGCCTTCTTCCCTTCCACGATCGCGATCGCATCCTCCACAAATCTCTTTACCCGCTCGGCCGGAATGGCAAAGCCAATGCTTTCCACCGGAAGATTCTGAGCCACCGACATCTTGGCCGAACTCAATCCCACCAAATCCCCTTCCGAGTCCACCAGAGGTCCCCCGCTGTTGCCCGGATTGATCGCTGCATCCGTCTGCAAAAGGCCGTCCATGGTCAGATCCCCGATCGTCAGGGTCCGGTCTTTCGCGCTGAGGATTCCCGCACTCACGCTGCTTTCATATCCGACCGGATTCCCCAAAACCAAAACCGTCTGCCCGAGCAAATTCGGGGAGAGTTTGTCCAAGCCAAGAAACGGCAAGGCTTCGGGTGAATCGATTTTAATCAGCGCCAGATCCTGCAGGTCATCATCCCGCAGAAGCTTCGCCTCGTAATCCTTCCCGTTGGCGAGGGTGACCCGGATCTTCAGCTTGTCGGCCCGACTGGCCACGTGCTGGTTCGTCACAATGTAACCGTCCGGTCGGATAATCAGCCCCGAACCCAGATTCCGCACCGGCGTCTGCAGGATCCGGTTCCCACGCGCCATGCCTCCTCCAAAAAACTGATTCATATAAGCGTCGATCGGGTCCACCACCTGTTGCTCCACAATCCGTTCGGTATAGATATTCACCACCGCCGGCCTCACCTTCTCCACCACCTTCACCACCGGCTCGTCCTGTGGAGCCATGGCCCACACTGGCATTGTCATCAGACCCAATGCCAAGACTCGCAATATCCTCATTATCAGACGATAACATAACTCCCCTTCCCCAACAACACTGAGGGCCCTGCAGGCTTTCTTGCTACAAGCAACGGTACGGACGCGTGACCCCACGCGTCCTAGGACGGCTGTGGTCAGCCGTCCGTACCCCTACTTGACGTTGCCAATGCCGATCCCCCTTTTCCGAAAAAATCTCCGCATCCTTTTCTCCCTTTTCCGGTTTTATCCTCATGCCCGTCACGTATCGCCGCTGGGTTTGCGAAAATCTCCTGCGAGAGGAGCCCGGCCCCATCCTTTCAGAGTCGGTGCTTCAGCGGATCTGGTTCGAACAACTCATTCGGAATCCTCTC
>RGYX01000120.1 GCA_010031845.1 Verrucomicrobiota bacterium | reverse complement strand
CTCCCACCAAAGAGTGCCGAGGGTGTCGGTGAGAGTGCTGAGGGCTGCGCAAAGCAACACCACACCCCATGGATGGAGAAGGAGATTTTTCATCCAGGAGGCCAACTCAGGTGGCGGCCGCCAAGGAGGTGAAGATGTAGGTGGGGCACGGTTTCGCCTCCGTCCGGGCCATTATTGATGACCAGACGATAGCCGGTTTTATCCAGCTGGAGTTGGCGGCTGACGCGTTGGGCGGCAGCCAGAAGTTGGCTGAAAACGGAATGATCCTCCAGCGGAACGGCCACGTGGCGGGCGTGATGCTTTTTTGGGATGAGCAGGATGTGAATCGGGGCCTGAGGAGAGATGTCACGAAAGGCGAGAATGTGTTCGTCTTCGTACACGATATCCGCGGGCACCTCGCGATCGATGATGCGCTCGAAAATCGTCTTGGCCATGGGGCCGACTACCAGATCGTGAGTTCGAGGAGGGAGGGGCTGAGGGTCTGGGCCCGGGCGCGGATAAAATGCACGATCTCGTCGTTGAGTTTTTGGCAGGAGGCGCGCCAAGAGGCGGAGCCGGTCAGGGAAAGAACGCAGGTGCGGAGACCTTCCAAGCGAAGCACGGAGGCGAGGGTAGAGACTTTTTCGTCCACGAGGGCGGCCAGACGATGGTAAAAGAGGATCTCCAGCGGGGCTTCGCGGGCGAGGGCGGCCAAGTTGATGGAGGGGGAGGAAGTGGCCAATTCAAAATGACGGGCGATCGCCGGGCAGCCGATTCCTTCCAGCGAGCGTCGCAGGATGAGTTCCAAGGTGTCCCGCTCAATCTGCGGACGAGCAAAGTCGTGACGTAGATAATGGAGAACTGCCTGGGCGACATCCGGGGCGAGGGGCCACTGCTGGTGACCGGCCCGGGAGGCCGCTTTTTCCAGGGAGATGACCAGCCAAGACTCGTTAAGACGGGTCGGCGAAGCTCCCGGGATGGAGACCAGGGGGAGCGGGGTGTCGCTAGTGGGGTTATCGGGCACTGAGGCTTTTTACTTCGCTGACAAAATCCCGAACGTCGCGGAATTGGCGGTACACCGAGGCAAAGCGGACATAGGCGACCTCATCCATTTTCTTGAGGGCGTCCATGATCTTTTCGCCAATTGCGGTGGTGGGAATTTCGCGGCCGTATTTCTGTTCCAGCTCTTCCATGATCTTGTCGACGGCTTTTTCAATGACTTCAGGGCTAACGGGTCTCTTTTCGCAGGCTTTTTGGAAACCCAGGACGAGTTTGCGACGATCAAAGGGTTCATAGCGGCCATCCCGTTTGACGGCCCGAAGGTCTTCGCGCTCAATCTCTTCGTAGGTGGTAAATCGGTAGTTGCAGGAGAGGCATTCGCGACGACGGCGAACCACAGCGCCATCCTTCCAAGGCCTCGAATCGATGACTTTATCTTCTTCGGTATTGCATTTTGGGCATTTCATACAACTCCTTGTGTTGCGCCGAAACTACAAGTAGTCGGTGTGGGGTCAATTAAATTTTAAGCATAAAAACTTGTTTTACAGTATAAACCCAAGAGATTTGGCATATGATTGAATAGTTTAATAAATCTCTAAAAGAGGTAGAGGTTTTGATGTTTGCCTGTAAGGTTATGGTATTGATGAGTCTTAATTCGAAGTTGCCCAAGCGAGGGACTTTTTCGCTTTTTTTTGGCGTCCTTCAAAGTGGGCTTCTGCTGACTTTTGTTTGGCCGCAAGCGAGCTGGGCGGGAAACGTCTATGTCAGCCGTTTTTGGCACAATCACCAACCCATCTATTGGCCGGAGTGGAGTTCGAATCCACAACCTGAGAGGGTTCAGTTTGCCCAAGACTCCATCAATCTAAAATCCGGCCAAGTTTACGATTCCGGCGTAGCCCATCCCGAGAACGACCTTGCAGGAATTTTCAGTGTGGGCGACCGGATCAACGCCTACCAGAGCGGCCCCCGCAACTCGCTGGCCAACGTGAACAGCGGAGGTTACGCGATGAGTTACTCCGGTTCCCTGATCAACAACGTGGCCAGTCTGGGTGCGGCAAACGCATTGGGATACGGGGCCGGTTGGTGGAACGGAAATCGGGAAGCCCGCAATTGGACCACTTCCGGGGGCAGCCGGAAAATGGATCTGGTGGGATTTACCTATCACCATTCTCTGGGCGCGGTTTTACCGAAGGAGGTTTTCCGCAAGGAGATCCAGATTTTCAAAGAGGCCTATTACAAAGCGTGGAATACCGGAAGCGTGACCAATCACTCGAAAGGGTACTTCCCGACGGAGATGGCCTTCTCCCATCACATGATCGATGTGCTGGCGGACGAGGGATACCAGTGGACGATCGTGGCCAGCCATCACTTGAGCCGAACCTTGCCCGCCTACATGGGGGATCCGACCTACACCGCACCCGAAGCCAACAGTTGGAAAATTTATTCGAGTCCGCCCAATGCCGCCGACCAACTTGGGAGTGCCAGCGGGGGGGCGTGGTGGTTTGGCACCGGCAATGTGGGTGAGACGGCCAGGAATTATGCTCCCTACGCCTACCAACTGCACAAAGCCCAGTATGTGAATCCGGAGACCGGGGCGGTGAAGAGCCTCATCATGGTTCCCTCCGACGACATCCAGAGTTACAAGGCGGGCTATTCCGGATGGCAGAAGGGTTTGGTCGACGGCAACATTGCCCCCTACGCGAACGATTCCTCCCGTCCTTGTCTGGTGATGCCGGCGACGGACGGGGATAATGCCTGGGGCGGCGGATCCTCCTCTTGGGACGGCGATGCGCCGGGCCTGATGAACAACGGAACCTATCCGGGGGTTGCCATCCAGGATTTCGTCAACCAGTACGGCGGTTCGGCGGATACGGTGCATATCGAGGACGGCGCCTGGATTTTTCCGGAAAGCGACTACGGCTCACCCAATTTCCTTAAATGGGTGGAACCGCCGGTGGCCAACTCCACGGCCACCAACCGCGTTTACAACACCCAGGTCGACATCGAGACGCCCGGCTTCGCCACCAAGTTCTACAGTTGGGCTCCGGTAATTGCGGGAGCGAACTGGTGTCAAACGGCCGAGCAGATGATGGTCAGTGAGGGAGGATCCGTCCAGGCCTGGAAGATCCAGGATCCCTATGACAACCTGGGCAGCCGAAACTACACCAATCCCAATCTGGCAGAGCGGGCGTGGCACATCTATCTCGCGGGACTGGATTCCGGTTTCAATTATTACGGAGGTCTGGGCAACGACGATGAAATCAAATCCTCCCTGGCCACCCGTCGGGCGTATGAACTGTTGGCCAGCTACGTGGATGCCCGCAAAGCCACAAATGACCGGACCCCGCCCACGGTCTTCAAGCCCCAGCGGTTTCCTTACAACCCGGGCGCCTACACGTTTGGGTGGGTCAATTCCATTCCCGGAGGAAACACCAGCGCCCTCAAGAAAATGAACTCGGAATTCTATGTTTGGACCCATGCCTATGACGTGTCCGGAATCACCAACATCGTCCTAAAAATCCGCAAAGACAACGACGGGGTGAACTCCTTAGCCAGCAAGGTGAACGAAGTGTATGACCCCTCGGCCCTTGGGTTGAATGCCGCGGAGGTCGGCAGCTGGGTCTCCATTCCCATGACCAAGAGAACCCTGCCCTCCACCGCGGCCGCTTTGACGGCGGCGGCCAACAACTCCCAGATCAAGTATTTCAGTCAGGCGGTTTCTCCCGTGGTGGCAGACTATTATTTTGCCCGGATCGACAACAACAGTTTCCCGAATTTCCGGAACAATCTTTTCGATTACTACATCGAGGCGACCGATGCCCGGGGCAACGTCAGCAAATCCGATATCCAGCACGTGTTTGTGGCGGATGATGCGGGGGGCACCGGTGGAGGAGGGGGTGGTGCGACCACGGGGCCGGTGGTTACCAGCCCGTCTCCGCCAGTCGCCGGACA
>RGYX01000119.1 GCA_010031845.1 Verrucomicrobiota bacterium | reverse complement strand
GCATCCGCGCCGCAATCTCTCAGTTCTTTTGCGGAAAAGGAACCCGTGGCCACGGCGATCGCCTTGGCTCCGATCGCCTTCGCGCAGGCCACGTCATGGGGCGTGTCCCCGATGATAAAAATCCTTTCGGAAGGAAACTCCTCGCCGTGCCGTTCCTTGGCGCGCCGTTTGGCGTGCGGCCCCAACTCGTTTCGTACCGGTGAGTCATCGGCAAAAGCTCCGAATTCAAAAAAGTGATTCACCCCGTACCGGGTCAGCTTAAGACGCGCCCCTTTTTCAATGTTTCCGGTGAGCAGGGCCTGAACGATATCCGGTCGCCGGTGGCCCTCCTCCAGAATTCCCATCACACCCGGATGCAGTCCCCCTTTTCGCCGCGGCAACTCTTCCGCCAACAACCCGACATAGACATCCAGAAAACGCGTCACCTCGCCCGGCCCGTTGGGTTTTCCGTCACGCGCCAAAAGCTGTTCCACGATCCATTTGTCGGTTCGTCCCGCGATCTCCAAACCCACCAGACCATGGTTGAACCCGTGAATCATTTCCATGGCCCGCCCCAAGGCCGTCTCCCCGGCTTTGCCCGTGTGTAAAATCGTCCCGTCGATGTCCCAGAGCAGAAGTTTTCTGGGCGTTTTCTGCCGGCCCTTCACATTCCCATCACGCTGTATCCGGAATCGACATACAGCGTTTGCCCCGTGATCCCCGCCCCGCCGTCCGAAGCGAGAAACACCCCCATGGCCCCCAGTTCCTCCAGGGTAATGTTCCGTTTCAAGGGGGCGTGTTGCTCGTAATGGCTGAGCATGGAGGAAAATCCACTGATCCCCCGTGCCGCCAGGGTGTTCACCGGTCCCGCACTGATGGCGTTGACCCTGATTTTTTTGGGCCCGAGATCGTAAGCCAGGTAACGGACGCTGGCCTCCAAAGCCGCCTTGGCCACGCCCATCACATTGTAATGCGGCACCACCTTCTCCGCCCCGTAATAGCTCATCGTCACCACGCTTCCGCCGGTCGTCATCAGCGAAGCCGCGGCGCGGGTCACTGCCACGAGGGAATAGGCGCTGATGTCATGCGCCACCCGGAACGCCTCCCGGGAAGTATCGACAAAGTTTCCTTCCAGCGCCTCCTTTGGCGCATAAGCCACACTGTGCAGCAGAAGATCAACCCGGGGAGTCTTTCCCTTCACAAAATCGAAGAACTTCGAGAGGTCCTCATCCCGGCTCACATCACAGGGAGCTACGGGGGTGTCGGCTCCAAAGGTGGCGGCCAGTTCTTCCACGTTTTCCTTCAACCGTTCCCCTTGGTAATTGAAAATCAATTTGGCTCCCGCATCCGCCCAAGCCTTGGCGATACCCCAGGCAATACTGCGTTTGTTCGCCACGCCAAAAACCAGCCCAACTTTCCCCTCCAAAGATTTGCTGCTCATGTCTTCCAAAGTGCCCTCGCCCCTCCCCCTCTGTCACGCTCGGACTGACTCTTCCTTGGCCTTCCCCTCATGCCCTGCTACGTAGGTTGGATGGAATTGCAGAATCTTCATCTGGGTTGGATCGCCTTCGGCCCGCTGGTGCTGATCCTTTTGGCCACCGATTTGATTCTCTTTCACCGTGACCCCCGCCCGGTCGACCTCAAGCGTTCCCTGCAGGCTACCGTAGGATGGGTTGCCCTGGCCACCGCCTTTGGCGGCCTGATTCTTTTTACCCTCGGCGTCCACCCGGCGATGGAATTTTTCACCGGCTACATCGTCGAGCTTTCCCTGAGCGTGGACAACGTCTTCGTCTTCGCGGTTTTGTTGCGCTACTTTGCCGTACCCGAGCGCGCGCAGTTTCCCGCCCTTTTCTGGGGGATCATCGGGGCCCTGTTTCTGCGGGCAATTTTCATTTTCACCGGTATCGCCCTGATCAACCGCTTCCACTGGTTGATTTACATTTTTGGCGCCCTGCTCATCTACACTGGAATCAAACTGCTGCGCGGGGGGGAGGAAAAAGTCCAACCCGACCAGAATCCCCTCGTCCGGCTCGCCCGCCGCCTGATGCCCGTCACCCCGGAATTTCACGGCAGCCGATTTTTTGTGCGCGACTCCCACCGCCAACACCTCTCCGCGACCCCCCTGTTCTTGGTCCTTTTGGCCCTAGGCACCACCGACTTGGTGTTCGCCATCGATTCGATTCCGGCCATCTTGGCCATCACCCGCGACCCTTTCATCGTCCTGACCTCAAATGCCTTTGCCGTTTTGGGACTCCGCGCCCTCTATTTTGCCATCGCCGGTTTGCTGAAGCTTTTCGCCTATCTCAACGTTTGGCCTTCATTGGAACAAAAATGCTGCTTTCCGCATGGTACCACCTGCCGATTCTCATCACGTTAGGATTCGTTCTGGCTGTTTTAACTATCTCCATTCTTGCCTCGATTCTTTATCCCCCAACCAAGTCCCTTTCCCCATAAAGAACCCCAAGTACTTGCCTTTCATTGCTTTAAGATAATCGGTATAATTCTTTGAGTGGGTTGACGAACCGCCGTCCCCTCCTAGAATAATATCATGCCTCAGGTCGTAGATCTGACCCAGGCCATCGCCAAAAAAACGTTCCACCAAAAGGCACGTTTTCGGCTTGGCCTCTTTGGAACCCTCGTGGTCTCCAACCTTCTATGGTTGGTCCTCTTCGGGGTGGCTGTTTTTTCCCTCATCGGGGTCACCCGCTTCTCTGCTGCCCTATCCAAAAGCTACCTCGAGGAAAAATGGACCTCCTTGCAGAACCGCTTGGCCCAACGCCGGGAACTGGAGGAGCGGGATATGCGGATTGCACGTTTGATCGCCTCCCAAAGCTCCTCCACCACCGACGTGCTGGGTTTGGCCACCCGCATTTCCAAGATTCTCGATTCGGCCAACGGTCGGCAAAGAAAATTCCTGGAAAACGCGATCCCCGAGGCCATGACGATCCAGACCGCAACCCAAATCCCCGCCTCCGCGGTTTTGGCCATGGCCATTTTTGAATCCGGATACGGCAATAGCATCCTGGCCAAGGAATATAACAACTACTTTGGCATGAAAGCCTTTGATAGCTGGACGGGCGCCCGCGCCCTGAATATGCCCACCCGGGACAGCGGCGTGGATACCACCGCCGACTTCCGTGCCTACCCCAATCTCTCCGCCGGTTTCAAGGGCTACGCCGATTTTCTTCTCTCCAATGATCGCTACCGGAAATATGTCGGTGAGAAATCAGGCTTAAAGTTTGTCTCCGGTATCCTCGCCTCAGGTTACTGCCCGGACCCTGACTATCTGATTCACATTCGTGACATCATCCAGAAACACGGACTCTCGGAGTTGGATGCGGCACTGGAAACCATCGTCGACAACAAGGAATCGGTAGCCGACACCCTGCCAGCCACCCAAACGGCCGCCGGCGCTCACTAAGTCTATTTTTTTCTAACCCCCGGCTTCGTCGGCACAGGAAATCGACAAGCCTCCCAGGGGTTTTACCTCCAAAAGCAGATACCGCCATTGACCCGTCGGGCTCTTGTCGGCCCGCAAGGTCACCTTGGCCAATCCTTTGCTTCCGAGAACACTGAAATCCAAACGGGCGGTACCCCGGTCCGGCAGATCCTCGATCTCCCCCGTCACCGACCAACCCACCCGGATGGGTTCCCCAAGAAGCTCCACCACCCTCCGATCCGCACTGACTTTGCGAATTGCCTCCTGCATCACCTCTGTCTTTTTTAGCATCGCGTAGCTCATGTGGAGCGTGAGCAAGCCGATGCCAAAAACCCCGCTCACGATCCCCACCAACCCGAGAACCACCCACCGGCGGGCCTTTTTCTCCCAAGCCATCAACTCAGCCTGACTCATCAGTCGGGTACTCATCGAATCACTCTGGTCACCTCCCCTGTTTTCGTCCATCCGACTCTCGCCCCCCGCCCGGTTTCGGCCTACGCTATACCCCTTCATGCTTACCCT